>NZ_JBDPMC010000102.1:0-19610 GCF_039871625.1 Micromonospora sp. B11E3
CAAAGCGGAGTTCCTGGTCTCGAGGGTTTCTTGGAGTGACTCACCTCAATACCGGAACTCCGCTTCTGTTTGCCTGAGCGACACACCCCTCGACAGCCGCCACAACGCCTTAACCGAGCGGCGTTGCAACTAGAAGATCATCGAAATCAACCGTGCCCGTGATATTGACACCGCGACGTTGCCGCCCGTAGCGTCCAGGCCACAGCGTGACGGTGGCAGGAAGCCGGTGTAATCCCGGCACGGTCGCGCCACTGTAACCAGCCCGACGGGTGCCTCACCTGACCGGCTGAGAGTCAGACCCTCCACCGTCACGGAAACCGCTAGGGGACGCGTGATCCCAGGAGGTCCTTGTCATGGCCGACATGTCGCTGCCCGCTCCCACCGCCGTACCCGCACCGGTCGCCATACCGCTGCGGCAGATCCTGCCCTGGGCGGCCTTCGCCGCGGTGATCGCGCTCGTACTGCTCTACTTCGTCGGCGTCGAACAGGGCGTCCTGTCCGTGTTCGCTGGCGAGACGGTGCACGAGTTCGTGCACGACGGACGCCACCTGCTCGGCTTCCCCTGCCACTGAGCGCGGCGAGAACCCCTCATGCTGTCCACCCGCTCACTTCTCGTCCGCGGCATGCTCGTCGGCCTCGCCGCCGGTGCCGCCGCCTACCTGTTCGCCACCGTCTTCGGTGAGGGCCCCGTCGGGCAGGCCATCGACTTCGAGTCCGCCCAGGCCGTCGCGCACACCCATGCCGCTGCCGCCGCCCACACGCATGGCGAAGCCAGCGAACCCGAGCTGGTCAGCCGCACCGTGCAGAGCACGATCGGTCTGGCCACTGCCGCCCTGGTGTACGGGGTCGCGCTCGGCGGCCTGTTCGCACTCGCCTTCGCCATCGCGTACGGCCGGATCGGGCGCTTCAACCCCCGGGCGACCGCCGCGCTCGTCGCGCTCGGCGGCTTCGTGACCGTCGCGTTCGTACCGTTCCTCAAATATCCGGCCAACCCACCGGCCACCGGCAACCCGGACACCCTCGGGCAACGAACCGGCCTGTACTTCCTCATGATCGTGATCGCGGTCGGCACCGGACTCCTCGCCGTCAACCTCGGACGCTGGCTCAACCCGAGGTACGGCGCCTGGACCGCGACCCTCATGGCAATCGCCGCGTACGTCGTCCTCATCGGGGTCATCCAGGCCGCGCTACCCACGATCAGCGAGGTACCCGACGGCTTCCCCGCCCTCGTGCTCTGGAAGTTCCGGCTCGCCTCACTCGGCACCCAGCTCGTCACCTGGACCACCCTCGGGCTGCTCTTCGGCGCGCTCACCGAACGCAGCCTTCGCGCCCGGTCCGTCCTGGCCGCCCGTCCGACGGTTGCCGCCTGACGACATCGGCGTCGGTATCGCGAACAAACAGCGGAACGCTCAGCTCGGTGTCCGCCCCAAGCGCCAAGCAGCCAGGGGCGGACACCGTGGCACAGTCAAGGATGAGGCGGGCCGGAAAAGCAGTTCCCATCGAGTTGGCCGGCGGGCCGTAAACACGGTCGACGAGCAAACAACAGCTACTACGTGACCGGCCACAGGTAGCGACGGAAGGGCCGGCCCTTCCGGTGGCGCTGCATGTCAGGCCAGCAAACGGAGCCGCAACCGCTGGTCGTTCAACTCCCACTGGCCTCAATCCCTTGACGCGTTCCGCCCGACCGACAGGACGTTGCCGGCAACCCTCGGCGCCTGACCGACGTCCCATACTTATGGGTGTACGAGCAGGCTGGCCGCGAACGGTTCTCTTGCTACCGGCCGTGCTGCTGGCGGCGTGTGCGGGCTCCGGTCCTGGAGGCGCGCCAGCGTCACCGGCGGCCGGGAGTGCGGGAGTCCGGGGCACGGCGACGGTCGACGTCGGCTGCCCCGTACTCGAGGCCAGGTCGCCGTGTCCGCGGATCCCTCTCCGGGCCCGGATCGTGGCGTTGCGGGCCGGGTCCGACGATCAGGTCGCGGTTGCGGAGGCCGGCGAGGACGGGCGTTTCACGATCGGCCTGGAGCCGGGCGGCTACGAGTTGCGTGGCGAGAACACGACCGGTCGGCCGGTCCCGCGGGCCACGCCTGTCAGCGTCGTGGTCCAGCCAGGACGGTACGCAGAGGTCGAAATCCAGTTCGACTCCGGCATCAGGGGCGCCTCACCCGCAAAGTGACGCCTTAGGCCCATCTCCGACACATTCCAAAAAGCATGGATATCCGTAAATCCGTCGGCTCACACACCCACCGCAACTCACCGAAACTGCCAAAACCCGACAGTCGCCTATTCCGATGCCTCGCCGCCTGGCATCTTCACCGTCGGGAAGCTTCCCGCTACTCACGATCATATTCGTTCCGTGCCTCGAAACGAGGGAACAGTGGGAAGACTACGTAAAGCCATGGCCGGGACAGGGTGCGCAGCCCTGTTGCTGAGCCTGCTCGTCAGTGTCGACGTCGCCGCCGCGAGCCCGCCCCCGGCACCGTCGGCGCAGGTCGCGATCGCCCCGGCCGGTCGCGGCTACGCCACCCCGACGCTCGTCGACCAGCGCACCAACTCACCGGCTCGCCAAACCGCCGCCGCTGCCGACCACCCGGTCCTGGGTGTCGACGGCAAGCCCACCGGCACCGCCCTGCCCGCCGGCGTCAACAAGGCCGCCAAGCCGACCGCCACCGGAACCAGCGCCCGCATCCCGGACGGCCCGAACACCGGACCAAGTGGACAATCACGAGCCCCATCGCCGACCACCATCAACTCCAACTTCGCCGGCATCGACCAGGCCGGCGGCGGCGGTGCCCAACCCTCCGACATCAACGCCAGCGTAGGCGCCACCCAGATCATGGAGACCGTCAACCGCCGGGTCACCGTGTTCAGCAAGACCGGCGTGCTTCAGTGCACCAACACCCTGGCCGGGTGGCTCGGGCTCGGCACCACCAACGTGTTCGACCCGCGCACCATCTACGACAACCTGAACAACCGGTTCGTCATCATCGCCACCACCAGCGGAACCGCCGGCGCCGCGCCGCGGCTGTTCCTGGCCGCCAGCACCAGCAGCAACGCCTGCGGCAGCTACTTCGTCTACACCCTGACCTTCACCGGCGCCCTGTTCCCCAACGGGATGCTGCTGGACTACCCGTACCTCGGCCAGGACCGGGTGGCCATCCTGTCCTCGACCAACAACTTCAACCCCGGCTACGTCAACTCCACCGCCTGGTCGGTGTCCAAGGCACAGCTGTACGTCGGTGGCGCGGTCAGCTTCCCCGCCTTCTCGGTCGCCTTCTCCACCGCACCGGTCACCGTCGCCGGCATCCCCATCGCCGCCACCGCCAACACCTACTACGTCGCCGGCGTCCCCGGCACCGGCTACAACCTCTACCGGATGAACAACAGCGCCGGACCCGGCACCACCCTGGTACTCCAGGCCACCATCGCCTCCACCTACGCCGCCCCGAGCAGGCGCGTCAACCAGTGCGGCACCACCGTCACCCTCGACCCCCTCGACGGCCGCATAGCCTGGGCACCCGTACAGGCCGGGAACTCGACCTTCGTCTGGTTCACCCACGGCCTCAACATCTCCGGCTTCCCCGGCGTCCGCTACGGGGCGATCAACACCGCCACCAACACCGTGACCGTGGCGAACGCGTTCCACAGCGGCACCAGCGACGACTTCAACCCGTCCCTGGGCGCCTTCGAAACCGCGCCGAACTCGTTCAACATCTGGCTCAACTGGGCCTACACCGACACCGGAGCCACCACCTGCACCAACACGTCCACCACCTTCAACGGGGTGCTCCCCGGAGGCGGCGTACCCGCCCTCACCGGCAGCGACATCACCCTGGTCACCGGATCGAACACCACCACCAACACCCGCTTCGGTGACTACTCAAGCGTCCACGTCGACCCCGTCGCCGCCAGCGGCACCTGCCCCGCCGGCAGCACCGCCCTCCTCGCCCAGCAGTACTTCGTCGGCGGGAACTGGGCAACCCGCCTCGCCCGCGTCAGCATCGGACCCGGCTGCTGACACCTGACCGACACGAACACGGATGCCCGGCGGCCCAAACCGCCGGGCATCCCCATGCGAGCGCAGACACCGGGCTTGGGCTCGGGTTGAGTTGAACGACGCGAAGGTTGACCGAGCGACGAGGCCCGGGCTCGGCGCGTGGCGGACTCCTGCTCAGATTCCGGTCTCAAGTAGCTACGCGGTTGCCGCCTGGCACGCAGCGACTGGGTGGAGCTGGCGGGCGTCGAGGCCGGCGGCGGGCCGGAGCGGCGGGTGTATCGGCTGACCGGACCGGGTGTGTGTCGAACCGGCCGGTCAACGCCTCCACCAGCGCGGTGTGCTTGCGGCGCATACGCCCGCGAGCCAGGCCGGCGAGGGCCTGCGGGTCGTGTTGCCCGGCGATCAGGGCCTCGACCATGTCCCGGGTAGACACGCTGTTGAGCGTGCTCGCCACCGAGGAGATCTTGATCAGTGCGTCTTCGAGGAGTTTCTCCAGCCGCTGCCAGTTGCGGGTCCGGTCGCGGGTCAGGTCGACGCGCATGCGGGTGTAATCACGCAGGACCCGGATCGGCGCCGGTGGCACGAACGAGGGCCGCAGCATGTCCTTCTCGGTGAGTTTGGCCAACCACACCGCATCCAGCTTGTCCGTCTTGGGCCGGCCGGGGACGTTCTTGACGTCGCGGGCGTTGACCAGCTGCACGTCCAGGCCCGCCGCCTCCAGCAGGTAGTACCAGATCCGCCAGTAGTCCGACGTGGACTCCACGGTCACCTTCTCCACCCCCAGCTCGACAAGCTGGGCGGCGAGGTCACTGACCGCGTTGGTCGTTGCCGGCACCTGCCATACCCGACTGGTCCGCCGACCACCCGCCCCGCCAGGCAACCGGGTACACACCATGCCCGAGTCCTTGGCCACATCGACCGCCGCGACCCGGTCCAGAACCTGTTCGTGTTCCTCGTCGGGAATCTCCGCAGGCGAAGCCCGCACCCCACCCGTCCCTTCTTCCCACGCATAACGGCAACGGCGGGCCGCCCGGGGGCCTCGGTCGGGAACCGAAATTCTGACCGGCGTGCTCGAAGCAACAGTGCGTGACCCTCCAGGTCGGGGCCCCGGCGTCAGACTTGGTTACGGGCTACAACGTCCCAAGATCCATCGACGTCGGCGGGCGAACCGACACCATTTTCACGCTTGCGTGGGGTCCCGAAGAGACCGGGTGACTTGGTGGTGCCCAAACAAGGTGCCGGAGTGGCGCTCATTCAACCTGCCGGAAACAGCACTGGAACGAGATGGTCGGAAGCTGGGGTGGCGGTCAGCGCGGCTGACTGATCCGCACTGGGTGCCCTGATTCGGGGCAGGGAAGGAGCGCGCGTTGGCCGCTGCCGTTCCGACCGTTGAGCTCAGTGAGAGCCAGCTGGAGCTTTTGGAAGGATTCACCGGGTTCAGGCTGTCCCGGGCGGAGTTGCCGCTGTTGTGGGATGACATCGGTACGGCCGAAGTGCTGGAGCATCGGGTGCGTACGGTGCTTGGTCCGTTGCTGGAGCAGACGATCAAGGCGGTCGGGGAGGCGGGGGAGGGCGAGGTCTTCGACCGGTTCGTGGCCCAGACCGTTCCGTTCGTGAAGAAGATGGCCGAGACGGCCGACCTGCTGCTCGCCGTGATCGAGGCGGAGAAGGAGTTCTTCCTCGAGACGGAGAAGGGCAAGCGTACGGCGGTCGCCATGTTCAGCTTCATGATGGCCGAGTTTGCCGTCGCCTTCGCGATGTGGTTCTGGAATCCGGTGGGGGCGGCGGCACACGTCGCCCAGACACGGTCCATCATCCAGGCGATCCTGCGTTCGGCGTTGGTCCGCTCGGCGGCGAGCGGCACGGCTGTGCAGATGTTGTTCATGCCGGGTTCTGCGCTGCTGGCCGAGGTGTCGATGATGACCGATGGTCTGCAGTCCGGGGTGAACTGGTCGGCGGTCGGTAAGCAGGCGGCGTACGCGGGGGCGGTGGCGTTCCTCAGCACGGTGGCGGGGCCGGCGTTGGGTAAGGTCGCTGGCGCTGTCGCCGGCGCTGTCAGCAAGCTGGGCGTGTCGGATACCACCAAGATTCTGTTGACCGATCTGCTGACGCGGCCCGTGCTGGAGACCGGCATGGAGGGGCTCTTCGGTGGGCTTTCCAGCCTGATGGTCGACGGGTACTACGACTTCGACAATCTCGGTGCGGACCTTCTCTCCGGGGCGCTGTCGGGGGCGGGGGGATCGGCCGCGAGCGTGCTCGGGTTCCTCTTGAGTCGCGCCATGATGCAGCCCCGGGTGCAGATGCCTCGTACCGATTTCACGCCGGACGGAAGGCCGGTCCTGCCGGTGGCGTCGACACCGGTTGGTGGGGACACGTCCACGGGCTACCAGACCGGGGTCGACGATCCGACGGCTGTGGCTGCCGGCACGCAGGCCCTGCCGCCCACCCCGCCGCCCACCCCGCCGCCGCTGCCGCTGCCGGCATCGAACATGCCCACGCCGCCGCCCACGCCGCTGAGCCTGGAGTTGCCCACGCCGAGCCTGGAGTTGCCCACGCCGAACCCGGACCCGTCGGTGCCGTCGTGGTCGGTGCCGTCGCTGTCGATGCCGGCCGTGCCGGCGCCGGAGTGGGTTGTGGCAGCTGGTGCGCCGGTGGTCGAGCAGTGGTATCGGTTCCAGCAGGATCTGGTGGATCGCTACGGTGGGCTGCTGGCCGGGGTGGCTCGGGCGGGCAAGAGAATGGCCGCGCTTGCCGTGCCTATCGAGCGGGTTTTCGCCGGGTGGGTCGACGCCCGGCAGGGTGATCCGACTGTTCTGGCCTTCCTGTCCGCGGTCGGTCTGCCGGGTACCGCGCTCACCGAGGGGTATCTGACGGGTGTCCGGGAGCGGGCGGTGGCCCGGATGGCCGAGGCGTTGGCGTCCGCGGGTGAGCAGATCCCGGCCGAGGTGTGGTCGGAGCAGGTGATCGACGCGCTGCCGGCGGCGTTCGACCTGGAGGCGTTGCGCGCGATCGCGCACCTGGCCGCCGAACACCACATCGACCAGTACCTCGCCGCCGGCCTACCGACAGGCACCGGCACGCCGACAGGCGCAGGCACGTCGTCGGCCGCTGGCCTGCCGGCAGGCCAGCGGCCGGCAGGCGCAGGCGTGCCGGCAGGCGCAGGCGTGCCGGCAGGCGCAGGCGTGCCGGCAGGCGCAGGCGTGCCGGCAGGCGCAGGCGTGCCGGCAGGCGCAGGCGTGCCGGCAGGCGCCGGGGCGGTACCGTCCGCCGCGGTGCGCGAGGCGGTCAAGCACGACGTGTGGAACCATATGGCCCGAATCCTCGATGAGATCCTCGGTACCTCCGCGCTGCCCCCCGTGCTGCCGGCCGTGCTGCCCGCTGTGGTGGCCGGCCCCGACGCCGCGCAGGTCAACGCCGTGGCGAACGTGGTCCAGCAGACGGTCACCGACCTGCCCGCCCGCATCACGGCCGCGGCCATCCCCGACGCCACCGCACCGGCCGCCAACTGGGCTACCGTCGACATCCAAGAAAGCGGGCCCACCGGCGCGCCGACCCTACCGATAACGCCCGAGCAGCACACCACGGCGGCGGCCGGCCCGGCGCCGGCCCTGTTCAACGCCCTGGCCGACCGATACGGCGTCGATCCGGCCATCCACGGCCCCCTCGCCAGATCATTCGAACGAGAATGGGCAGACGGCTCCCACCAGGTCCTCGCCCAGGCCGCCGGCAGCGCCACGCACGGCACCCCCGGCACGCCCGGCACACCAGACACGGCTGGCACTCCAGGCACGACGGACGCGACCAACGCCCGTAGCACGGTGCCGGCCGGCGCTGCCTCCCGCGCCGATGACACGCCGATCCACCACAACGCCAACGCCAACGCCAACGCCAGCGACCGTGACAGCGCCAGTGACAGTGACAGTGACAGCGCCAGCGCCACGTCTGTCTCCAGCGATGACGTGTTCAGCAACCTCGACACCAGCGACACGGGTTCGTTGAGTGAGGTGTTCTTGCGGGACGAGTCGCTTGGTGGGGTGCCTGGCAAGCCTGGACTCGGCGACACGGGTTCGTTGAGTGACGTGTTCTTGCGGGATGAACCGGTCAGTGGCGACCCCGGCAAGCTTGGCGAGCCGGCCGTTGCGGCAACCGGGCAGGCCGTCGGGATGTTCGAGTCCGGGCAGCGGGCCGCCAACTGGGCCACTGCGGAGCAGGCGCGTCCCGGCAGCAGCGGCGCCCCGTGGTGGTGCGTGGCGGCCACCCTCGATGTGTTCCAAACCGAGTACAAACGGCTGGGCAACCGGGCGGTGTTCGACGACCGGATCATCGGACCCGACGGCCGGCTCGCGCCCACCATGGGCTGGCCGCAACTGATGGAAATCCTCGACACGGTACCCGAGCATGTCGCCCCCCACCCGCACGGAGTCGCAGGAGAGGACGTGCTGGCCGCGCTGAAGGCGGCGCCAGGATCGATGGTCGTGGTCAGGGACGCGCCACCGAACGAACCGCAGCACGTGTTCGCCCTTTACAGCCAGCCACAGGAATCCGGGCCGCCGAGAATCCAGGTGCGGGACCCCCTGGTGCCCGACGCCGCCAACCGACCCGAACCGAAAAATCCGATACAAGATCCGTGGCTACAACACCTGTTCGCATCCAGCACCCTGCTGGCCGCGTTCGACGGGAACGGACGGCCCACCACCATCACCGACCTACTCGGCCACACCACCCGCCACCCGCGGCCGAACACCACGACCGGCACCGACCCCAGCGCGTTCCTGCTCGCCTCCACCAGCACACCACGCAGCCCGTCCCAAGCGATGCGGGCAAACACCGACCCGGCCGACTCCCACGGGCAGCCACCCGGTCCAGCGGGCAACGGCGTCCCGTCTGGTCCTGGCCTGGTGTCTGGTGATCAGGCATCCCACAACGTAGTCGACCCGTATCTGGAAATGGGTCTGGATCTGCCTCGAATGAATACACCGACGCTCGCCGACGACTGGGAGCCGGGGGGTACCGGACAGGTCCAGTCGGATCTGGCAGGGGTGGATCTGTCGGCATCGGTGCCTGACTGGGGGTTGCTGCCGGAAACGGTCGGCTCTCCGGCTCTGCCGGCAGATTTTGAGTCTCTGGAGCCGTCCGCTGATTCGTTCTCTGGTACGGCGGCGATGCAATGGCGGCGCCCCCCGGCCGGCCCTGACGCTTTGCGCGGCCAGCAGCCGTTCGGTTCAGCGGAACATTACGACCTGTCTGCTACTGGCCCGGGGACATCCGGGCCGCAGGCAAGCAGGGAGTTCGACATCGATCTCCCGGATGGCAGCGCGAACTCGCACACTACGCCATGGGAATCAGAGATTCATTGGTGGCTTTTCAACAGCATATCTATCGATGACACAATGGGGGCGAATCAGCGATTGCCCGCACCCCTGGGTATTTGGGTCGGCGGTTCGAACAATACGCTAGGTGGCAAGGAGGTGGATCTCAGCCCGGGCACGGCAATCAGCCTGCTGGTAGGAGACCGGTGGCGGCGGGTCGGAGACGATATAGTCACATACATTTCCGTCGTGGTCAGTGCACCGTTGGTCGACGGATCCGGATACGCCTACCGGCTCGTCGAAACGAATTGGGAAAGCAGCAATTCTGCTGCGCTCACACACCAGCTCACCCAGCGTGTGGCTTCCGCGCTGGCGCCGCCGCCAGACGGCCCACCCTCCGACCGGCCGTCAGGGGTGTCGCAGAAATTCGAGGACTGGGCGAAAGAGGTGTTCGGCATCGATCTCGCGGCGGACACCGCGAAGTCGAACAACGCCTTCTGGGATTCGGCGTTTGACATCTTCCGAAAAGATTTGGAGAAGTTGGGCGTCACCACTTCGGATGGACTGCGCGCGTGGGTGACCCGCCTACTGGCCGCCGACCTCACCCAGGTTGGACCGTCGAGGTTCGCCGAGTTTCTTCCGTATCCGGAGCTGATGTCCGAGCGGGAACGAGAGGCCCTGCACCGGCAGTGGCTCGACAAGCTCGGAAACCCTCAATCCTGGGATTGGGACGTCACGCATGTGGGTCCTCATGTTGTGGCCTGGGGGTTGGACCGGCCGATGCTGGTTTACCATCCGTTCGGTGAGCCGATCGCGATCGGCCCGTCGCCCGGTTACGGTGTCATCCCACAGCCGGTCGTGTGGTGGAACGGCATCTACATCGTCGTCAAACATCCTGCAAACCCAGACGGTGCCCCCATCGAGAGCTTTTCCCCGCAGTCGGTGTCCAACGACGAGCAGCGTCAACAGGATGCCGCGTTCGAGGACGAACTCCGCCGGCTGCAAGCGGAAATCGCCAGGGCGAAAGGGGATAACCCCCCAAAACACTGGCCCATCCTGCAAGCCACATTCCACCGCAATCTCGCGGTCATCGATCAACGCCCCGCCGACCCCGGCAAGCGGGCCCACCAGGACGACATACTCGAAGAACATCGCCAATACCTTATCAGTCTCATCAAAGACAGCAGCTGGGTGGACAAGAAGCCAAGGGCCAACCTCGAAGGCCAATTCACCCTCCGCATCACCTCCACCCTCAAGCGCGGGCGTCCAGGGGTAGCAATCTGGCTGGGCGGCACTGAAACATATCTCGGTTATCTTGGCCGAATGGTCATCCCGGGCGATGCGGTCGAAATCCGTTTCGGGAAGGTCGGCGACGAAGGTGTCGGTTTTATCGAAATCCCGTACACCAGGGACGGCAGCGAAGAACTCACCTACACCTACCGAGAGATCGGCCGCAACTTCACTGCCAGTGATCTGGAAGAACTGAAGGAGAGGGTACCGACCGGCCCGGTGTGGAGATTCCAGGGGGAGCGGGAGCCCCGCGACTACTTCTACTACACGACGACCTGGGATTACAGAACATGGCGATTGGCTGCCCGTCTCGGCGAAAAAAAAATCCGCCATCGTATCCCATCGAGGGGCAAGGTGGTCGACGGAAGTTGGTTCGTTCTCCCCGAGGGGGAGGTCCGTCTCGAACTCGGGTATGACGTGGGAGGTCGACCCTTCGCGGACGTGGTAATGCCGGCCAACATGACCGGGATCGGAAGGCCCCTGTACCTGAAACTGGTCAACCCCGCCCCCACCGCGGACGACATCGAGCGGCTGCGCAAAGGTGCGCTGTGGGAACCAGCGGAACGGTGGACGCTTCGCGACCCAATATCTATCAATACCCACATTGATTCGCAGAATCGATTGCGCGGAACTCAGGGTCTTAGGGCCGGCGGTTCGGACATGACTGTAGATGGCAAGAAGGTGAAGCTCGACGAGGGCACGGCGGTCACCGTGCGGGTAGGACCACTGCTGCTCAGATCGGACGCCGGCGCAAACATTTACTCCTCAACCCCTTGGGCTGTGGTCAAGGCGCCGTTGGTTGAGCCGTTGGAAGACGAAACAATCGTATACGCCTTCCGGCTCATCGACACGCAGAAAAAGCGGCGCACCAAACGCGAACAGCAACCCGAGTTGGCACCTGGGCCAGCCGCGAAACGTCAGCGCACCGGGGGCGGGTCGGGCACCGAGGGTGGGCCGTCTGGTGGTGACACGTTCGGCCGTGACATGAGCACGCCGCAGCGCACCGCTGCGGACACGGTCGAGACCGACGCCGAGCGGTGGCGGCGGACCGGTGAGGCGTTCGACTTCAGCGGCGGCACGGTGACCCGGTCGGCCGGCAGCGCGACACCCGGCACGCCGGATGCGGCCGGCGCCCGCGGTACCGTGCCGGGTGACGCCGACTCCGGTGTCGATGGCATGTCGATCAGCGATGACGACCACACCAGTGATACGGCGTCGGTCAGTGGCATGTCTGTCGTTAGCGATGACGTGTTGAGCTCTGTCTTTAGCGATGACGTGTTGAGCGGTCCCGGCTCCAGCGACACGATGTCGATCAGTGGCGTCTCCTCGCCGGACGAATCGGTCAGTGGCGACCCCGGCAAGCTTGGCGAGCCGGCCGTTGCGGCAACCGGGCAGGCCGTCGGGATGTTCGAGTCCGGGCAGCGGGCCGCCAACTGGGCCACTGCGGAGCAGGCGCGTCCCGGCAGCAGCGGCGCCCCGTGGTGGTGCGTGGCGGCCACCCTCGATGTGTTCCAAACCGAGTACAAACGGCTGGGCAACCGGGCGGTGTTCGACGACCGGATCATCGGACCCGACGGCCGGCTCGCGCCCACCATGGGCTGGCCGCAACTGATGGAAATCCTCGACACGGTACCCGAGCATGTCGCCCCCCACCCGCACGGAGTCGCAGGAGAGGACGTGCTGGCCGCGCTGAAGGCGGCGCCAGGATCGATGGTCGTGGTCAGGGACGCGCCACCGAACGAACCGCAGCACGTGTTCGCCCTTTACAGCCAGCCACAGGAATCCGGGCCGCCGAGAATCCAGGTGCGGGACCCCCTGGTGCCCGACGCCGCCAACCGACCCGAACCGAAAAATCCGATACAAGATCCGTGGCTACAACACCTGTTCGCATCCAGCACCCTGCTGGCCGCGTTCGACGGGAACGGACGGCCCACCACCATCACCGACCTACTCGGCCACACCACCCGCCACCCGCGGCCGAACACCACGACCGGCACCGACCCCAGCGCGCTCCTGCTCGCCTCCACCAGCACACCACGCAGCCCGTCCCAAGCGATGCAGGCATCAGGAGACACCCCCATCGATCCGGCCGACTTCCCAGACTGGCAGCCGCCCGCTCTAATGGAAGATTTCGACCCGGCGTTTCTTGACCTGGCTTTTCAGGACGAATGGCACCCCGATCTGACAGATTTCGATCTGTCGACACCGAAGCCCCCCACGGAGTGGGAGCTGCCGGAGGGGCATCAGCCCGGTCGAGCCCCCGCAAGGAGGGTGAGAGTGACCTCGGTGTCCAAACAGTTGTGGGCCATGGGAACTCGTGGCGAGGCGGCGTTTGGCCAGTGGGCGCAGGAGGTGTTCGACATCGATTTCGAGCAGTACCGGGCGAAGCCGCACTTCGCCTTTTACGAGTCGGTGTTGAACGCCTACCGGGAGCGGTTGGTGAAGTTGGGGGTCACCACCGTGGCTGGGGTGCGTGCGTGGATGGCCCGTCAACTGGCCGCCGACCTCGGGGGCGGAGAGTCGAGGTTCACCGAGCTTCTTCCGTATCCGGAGAACGCGTCCCCGCAGCGGCGAAAAACCCTGCACCGGCTCCTGATCGGCAAGATCGGAAACAAACAGTCCGGGGATTACGACGCCGCGCATCTGGTTCTCCATGTCCTGGCCTGGGGGATGGATCAGCCGATGCGGATCCACCACCCGTTCGGTGACCCGTACACCATCGGCCCGCTGAACGGTCGCATCCCGCAACCAGTCGTTTGGTGGAGCGGCATCTACATCATCGTCCAACCTCGTGACTCACACGATGCCCGCATCCGCATCGCCGCAGGCTTCCCCCGGCCACCGATGACCCCCGATGAACAGCACCTACGGGCTGCCGCGTTTGACGAGGCACTCCGTCTGCTGAAAGCGAAAATCCAGACGGCGGAACAGAATCCCACCAACATCCACTGGCACATCCTGCGAGACACACTCCACCGCAACCTCGCGGCCATCCGTCAACACCCCGCCTCTCCCCGCAGCCAGGCCAAGGAACTCGAAGAACACCTCCGGCACCTCACCGTCCTCCATACAAGAAGCGGCTGGGAAGACGAAAACCGATGGGACCTCGAAGACCCGTTCACCATCCACGTCACCGTCGGCGTCCAGTCCGCCGGGCGGGAACCAGGGTTGCGCATCTGGCTGGGCCGCAAGAACGAGAGCACATATCTCCTTTACATCGGACAGCTCGCCATCCCGGGTGATGTGGTCGCTATCCGTTTCGGGAAGCTCGACGGAGAAGGCGTCGGTATTGCCGAAATCCCGTACCCCACGACCGATGGCACCGAAAGAC
Source organism: Micromonospora sp. B11E3 (assembly GCF_039871625.1). Lineage (NCBI taxonomy): Bacteria > Bacillati > Actinomycetota > Actinomycetes > Micromonosporales > Micromonosporaceae > Micromonospora > Micromonospora sp. B11E3. The sequence continues at coordinate 13,925 of NZ_JBDPMC010000102.1, forward strand.
TCATCTACCGAGAGATCGAACGCAGGTTCACCAACGACGAGCTGGCCGAACTGAGGAACAAGGAAGCCGGCCGGGTGTGGGAACTCGACGACCGGTGGTTGTTCAGCGACTTCTACCACTACACGTCGCCGGTGAGCGGAGATGGGCGACTGGGCCCCGTTTTCGGGGAGGGAACCGGCCGAAGAGTTTTTATCCCCTCACACGCCAAGGTGGTCGACGGAAGTCCGCCTGTCCGCGCCGCCGACTGGAAGGAGGTTCGTCTCCGACTGGGGTATGACATGAATGGTCGACCCATCGCGGTCGTGGAAGCATCGGCCGAGCAGAACGGGACCGGACGGACCCTGTACCTGGAACTGGTCGATCCCGCCCCCACGGCGGGCGACATCGAGCGACTGCGCAAAATGGCGCTGTGGGAACCAGCGGATCGGTGGACGCTTTCCGACGAGATATCCGTCGCTGTAAAAATGGGGACGGATAAACGATTGCGCAAACCCCTGCGTATTGGGATAGGCGGTTCGGTCAAGACGTTAGATGGGAAGGAGGTGAATCTCTCCCCTGGGGTGGAAATCGTCCTGCGGGTAGGACGGCGGCTTCGGCTGGTCGGACCGGATGATGTTGTCACAAACATTTTCGTCGTGGTCGAGGCACCGTTGGTCGACGGATCCGGAAACGCCTACCGTCTCATCGACACGGGCTGGATATACAACGACGAGAATTTCGATGAACTCACCCGAAAGCTCACCGGGCGGAAAAAGACGCGCACCCTCGAACAGCAAGCCGGATCGGCTGGGCAGGTCAGGAAACGTCGGCGCATCGGGGGTGAGCCGCTGCCCGAGAGGCCGGCGGCGGTCGGGCGGGAACCCACCGGAGATCATTCGCTCTCCGATGGCGCCGGGGATGTCGAACGCAGGTTCACCAACGACGAGCTGGCCGAACCGAGGAACACGGAAGCCGGCCGGGTGTGGGAACTCGACGACCGGTGGTTGTTCAGCGACTTCTACCACATCACGTCGTTCGTGGACAAAAGTGGGCGACTGGGCCCCCGTTTCGGGGAGGGAACCGGCCGAAGAGGTCTTATCCCACGCGTCGAGGTGGTCGACGGAAGTCCGCCTGTCCTCCCCGGCGACTTGAAGAAGGTTCGTCTCCGACTGGGGTATGACATGAATGGTCGACCTACCGCGGTCGTGGAAGCCGAGCAGAACGGGACCGGACGGACCCTGTACCTGGAACTGGTCGATCCCGCCCCCACCAAGGGCGACATCGAGCGACTGCGCAAAAATGCGCTGTGGGAATCAGCGGATCGGTGGCCCCTTTCCGACTCGATATCCATCGATGACGAATTGGGGACGGAGAAACGATTGCCCAGCCCCTTAAGTCTTAAGATCGGCGGTTCGGTCAATACCTTAGATGGGAAGGAGGTGGACCTCTCCGCTGGGGTGAAGATCACCCTGCGGGTAGGGCGGCGGTTGCGGCTGGTCGGACCGGATGATGTTGTCACAGACGTTTTCGTCGTGGTCAAGGCGCCGTTGGTCGACGGATCCGGAAACGCCTACCGGTTCATCGACACGGGCTGGATATACAACGACGAGAATTTCGATGAACTCACCCGAAAGCTCACCAGGCGGAAAGAGACGCGCGACCGCGAACAGCAAGCCGGATCGGCTGGGCGGGTCAGGAAACGTCGGCGCATCGGGGGTGAGCCACTGCCCGAGAGGCCGGCGGCGGTCGGGCGGGAACCCACCGGAGATCGTTCGCTCTCCGGTGGTGCCGGGGATGTCGAACGCAGGTTCACCAACGACGAGCTGGCCGAACTGAGGAACACGGAAGCCGGCCGGGTGTGGGAACTCGACGACCGGTGGTTGTTCAGCGACTTCTACTACTACACGTCGCCGGTGGGCGGAGATGGGCGACTGGGCCCCCGTTTCGGGGAGGGAACCGGCCGAAGAGTTCTTATCCCACGCGTCGGGGTGGTCGACGGAAGTCCGCCTGTCCTCCCCGGCGACTTGAAAAAGGTTCGTCTCCGACTGGGGTATGACATGGATGGTCGACCCACCGCGGTCGTGGAAGCATCGGTTGAGCAGAACGGGACCGGACGGACCCTGTACCTGGAACTGGTCGATCCCGCCCCCACGGCGGGCGACATCGAGCGACTGCGCAAAAAGGCGCTGTGGGAATCAGCGGATCGGTGGACCCTTTCTGGCTCGATATCCATCGATGTCAAATTGGGGGCGGAGAAACGATTGCCCAGCCCCCTAAATCTTAAAATCGGCGGTTCGGTCAATACCTTAGATGGGAAGGAGATGGACCTCTCCGCTGGGGTGAAGATCACCCTGCGGGTAGGGCGTGGGTTGCGGCTGGTCGGACCGGATGATGGTGTCACAAACATTTTCGCGGTGGTCACGGCACCGTTGGTCGGCGGATCCGGAAACGCCTACCGGCTCATCGACACAGGCTGGATATACAACGACAAGAATTTCAATAAACTCACCCGACAACTCACCGGGCCGAAGGAGGCGCCCGGCAACCGCGAACAGCCGCTACCGGGACTGTAGAAATAGCGGCGGACCTGCTGATCAAGGGAGAGTCGTGACACGCCGTCGGGATCGTTCTGCCTGGCCGGTTCCTGGGTGATGATCCCTGTTCGCGGTCGTGTTCTTGTCGTTTCCGGCCGTGCGGCGGGGTGTGCGAGTGTCGATGCAGCCGCGGTCGCGGTTCCAGATTCCGGAGCAGACGGTGCAGGTGGCCCGGGCTGCGTTCCCGAACGGCAGTGTGGCGATGTCCGCCCGCGACCACCTGGGCGAGGTGTTCACCGATGAGCAGTTCGCCGCCGCGTTCGGTGTCCGGGGCGCCCCGGCCGAGTCTCCGGGCGTGTTGGCGCTGGTGACCGCCCTGCAATACACGGAGAACCTGACCGATCGGCAGGCCGCGCAGATGGTCGCGCGGGCTATCGACTGGAAGTACGCGTTCGTGCGCCGCGAGGCGCCACCACCCCGGGAGGGGGTGAAAGAACCCCTCCGCCGGCCTGTCGCAGCAGGTTGGTGAAGCTGAGGGCAGCCCGACCGTGGAGACGCACGGGAGGGTGGCAAGCGGCCCTGACCTCGATCCGTCCGAGGGTTTTGATCCCTGGTCGTCCGTTCCGGCTTGACCGTTTTGTCCCTTTCGGTGGGGGTAGAAGTCAGCGCATGTCGCTGCGCGGGCGCCGGTTCTCCAGTCCGGGTGGTCTTTGCGCTGGTCGGGCCGGGGTGGGCGGGTCAGGTGGTCAGGGGTAGCAGGCTGAGGCGTTGCCAGCAGAGCTGGAACGCCTCAGCCCAGGGCCAGGTGTCGGGGATAGACAGGATTCTCCGGCGGGCGTGGGTGGCCAGCTTTGCGGGCAGGTGCACACCACGCCCCAAGCGGGTGGAACCCCCATCCCTTCTTGAACGTGGCCGCCGCGCCCTGCTTGTCGAAGTGGGCGGTGATCAGGGTGGCGTCCAGATCGATGACCACCCACCCGGACAGCAGCTTGCCGGCCACGCACAGCCACGGGAAGCCCTGCGGCCGGCGGGACAGCAGGCCCCAAACCCGAGCGCGGACCTTCGCCCTCGCCTTGGCGATCCGGCGCAGGGCGGTCTCGTCCAGCCCGGCCAGGGCCCGGCGGACGGTCGCTTCCGACGGCGGATCAGCGCACACGAGCGCCTGATGGGCCAGTAGCCCGATATCGGACATGCTGGTCGCGCCGAGCACGATCGCGGTCGCCAGACAGACCAGGACCGTTCCCCGGTCCCACCACCCCGGCCCCGCGCCGCGGGGCAACACCGCGTTCAACGCCCCGGTCAGCCCGGTCCGGTCCGCGCACCGGCGCAGCAAGACCGAGCCCACCTGCCCGACCAAACCCTTCCCACCCGCCGTCACCTGCAGCCGCTGATCCCACCCGCTACCCTTGCTCACCAGAAAGGTGCACCCGATTCTGCTGTGGATATGACGTAGACACTCACATCCTTGCAGGTCAGGTGCACCTTTCCCTTGTCACCCTCGATGAATCAATTCCGCTCTGAACGGGCGAGGTAAGGTTGGAGTGCGGCTGCGCGGCCCCACGGGGCCCGCTCGCGCCGTCGTCCGGGGCCGCGCGGCTGGCTGCTCCGCTGGCGCTTCACACCAGCCGCGCGGTCATCCTCCCACGTCGGCGTGGGAACCAGGCGCCGAAGCCGGCCGGCTACGTGGCGGGCGAGGCCGAGGCGCTGGGCGAGACCCGGGCGTGCGGTGACGGGGACCGGGGGTCACAGTCGACCCCGTCCACGTCGGGCTTGGGGCTCGCAGATCATTAACGCGCTGTCTTGATCTCTGGCGGGCTGGTGATTCCTTGTGCGGTCACATGGTTGTAGAGCTCGTTGAGCGTGGCGAGCCGGTGTGGGCTGGGATGGATGGCGTGTCCGGCTTGCTGTAGGAGTTGACGGCCGCCGAGGAAGAGGCGCTGTGGGAACACGTCGACCGGTCAACAGACATCCTGGCCGCGTACGCACAGACCCCGACCAACCACCTACCCGAGATCCGCACCGCAGCTCAACAACGCGTCCGGCTCTGACGTTCGTGCGGGCGGGTTGAGCGATTCGGGTGTAGGACGCCTATCAGGCGTCCTACACCCGAATCTGTCCCAGGCCCAATCCCAGAGTCGTTCCGGAGTATCCCCCTCCGCAACAGACCTGAGCCGCTGCAGAAACCTCGCTGGGACTGCCCCGAGTTGTCAGCCGATTTTGACTCTCCGGTAGACGCGGCACCGCGGCACCGTGATCCGCTGCCTGGCCTTCAGCGGCCTTGGGCCCCGCCTTTACGGCTGTTCGGCTCCGGGCCTGGTCCAGACCCTCCGTGGCCGGGCGCTCGGGGTCGCTGCTGCGATCTATCTGCTGTTTGACCTCCGCGCCCGGCTTGTCGCCCAGCCGTACGCCCAGCGCCTGCCCTAGCCGCGCGATGTGCCAGCCCTAGCTGCTCACAAAGCACGAGGTTCCCTCGCACACCCGCACGTGCCGTCGGCCCCGGCGACCCTTCGCGAAGTCCGCGTAGTAGGTCGCCGTACCGGTCACGGCCGCCACCGGCCACGCGAACTCGCCCGCGGCCCGCGCCAGGTCCTCGGCACCGACCTGTCCGTCCTCGGCCTGTGCCCGCCGAAGCCGATCCAGCATTCGCGTACCCGGCCGATGTAGTCGTTCCTGTAACTCGACGAACGCCTCCCGCGGCTCACCCATCGCAGCATCCCCCGCGCACCGCTGCCCTGCAGCCAAATTACGTCCGCTTCAGCGTGACTCGCGGTCAAACAGGTGCTTTGCCAAGATTTGCGACGCCTAGATTAGCGATGATGGGTCGTCTACTTCGCTGGGCGGTAATGGGGTGGCGGGGAGGGTTGGGCTGGCGGCCGATGCCGGACGCGCAGTGCGTCGGCCAGCGCGATGCTGGTGAGCACGACGACTACCGCGGTGGCGGCGACCAGTGGCGGTGCGAGGAGCAGTGGTGCGAGGAGAGCTGCCAGCACCAGCACGCCGATCGGCCGGGTCGGGGACACGCCGGCGTACACGGTGTACTCGAAGCGGGCGCGGCCGGCGAGGAACAGTGCCGGTCCGCCGAGGATGACCAGGAGCCACGAGATTGGCGTGTGCCCGTTCGGCTGGTCGATGAAGGCCCGGTAGCTGACCGAGGTGATGATGACTCCGGCCAC
>NZ_JBDPMC010000103.1:0-18904 GCF_039871625.1 Micromonospora sp. B11E3
GGTCATGGCGGAGGGGAAACGCCCGGTTACATTCCGAACCCGGTAGCTAAGCCTTCCAGCGCCGATGGTACTGCACTCGGGAGGGTGTGGGAGAGTAGGACACCGCCGGACATTCTTTCGTTCAGGGCCACCCCGGTTGGGGTGGCCCTGAACGCATTTCCGGAACCATTTCCCGACGGCGTAGGCCCGACCCGGGCCGCCGCGGACGCACACCACCCTTCGCAGCCGGCGCCTGCCGGCGGCGGCCGCCCCGCGGGCGGCGGCCTGCGCCCGCCTGCGGGCCCGGGCATACACCTCGCCGGACTGTTCGAACCCGGCGATGCGGGTATCAGCCCTCCGTTCAGCGGACACGACCGCCGGCAGGCGAGGCAGGAGTGGTCATGAGGATCGGGATCATCGGGTCGGGACACGTCGGCGGGGCGCTCGCCCGTCGTCTGGGGGCCATCGGCCACGACGTGACGGTGGCCAACTCGCGGGGACCGCAGACCCTCGCAGACCTCGCGCGGGAGACCGGTGCCACCCCCGGCACCGTGGAGAAGGCCGTCGACCAGGCCGACGTGGTCGTCCTCGCGGTGCCTCTGCGGGCGGTGCCGGGGCTGCCCGCCGAGCGGTTCGAGGGCAGGATCGTCGTCGACGCGGACAACTACTATCCGGAGCGCGACGGGGACGTCGACGAGCTGCTGGACCGCAGCCTCAGCTCCAGTCGGTGGACCGCCGAGCACCTCAAGGGCACCCGGCTGGTGAAGGCGTTCAACACCATCCAGGCGCAGCACCTCGTGGACGAGGGCCGCCCCGCAAGTGCCCCGGGTCGGATCGCGCTGCCGGTGGCCGGGGACGACGTCGAGGCGAAGCGGGTGGTGATGGACCTGGTGGACGCCCTCGGCTTCGACCCGGTCGACGCCGGCGGCCTGGACGGGAGCTGGCGGCAGCAGCCCGGCACCCCGGCCTACGGCGCGGACCGCGACGCGGACGGCGTACGGAGAGGACTGGCCGAGGCGCGGCCCTGACCGTCGGCCGTACGGAGCTGGCCGGTGGCGGGCTCCCGTTTCGGCGTACCCATGGAAACGCCCCGCCGGCGACGTGGCCGGCGGGGCGCGGGGTGCTGGGTCGGGCTGGCCCTCAGCTCGGGGCCGGGCCGCAGACGTAGCGGGGCTCGGCCAGGTAGCGCCAGGTGAACTTCTCCCGCTTGACGACCTTCCCGTCCTTCCGGATGACCCGGAAGGCGTCCTGGGTGAACCCGTCGATGCCGTTGCTGGGGATGCAGGACGGCCCGGGCTTCAGGTGGATCGTCTTCGGCCTGGTGATGTCGCGGCGTGGGCCGTACTCGGTCTTGACGCTGTCGTAGATCTTCGTGCTCCAGATCGACACGGTGATCGAGCTGGCCGTGTACGAGGTGTCGATGAGGACGCCGTACGGGGTGTTGTTCCGGAACTTGAAGTCGAGGTCCGGCCAGAAGATCGTCGACTCGATGACCGGGGGGTACCGGCTGAACCAGTACGAGTGCGGCTTGTGCTCGACGTCCTCCAGCCCGGCGTAGTACGTGGCGTTGAACAGGGTGGTGGTGAACTGGGAGGTCCCCCCGCCCACGCCCGGGACGAGCTTGCCGTCGAGGATCACGGGCGCGTCCTGGTACCCCTGGGCGTAGCCGCGCTCGCCGGTGTGGCCGTTGAGGGAGAACGTCTCCCCGGGGAGCACCACCGTGCCGTCGACCTCCTTGGCGATCTGCACAATGTTCCGGCTGCGGGGTGAGGAGAGCCCGCCGGTGAAGTAGGTGGTGAAGCGGGAGACCCGCTCCTTGATCCCGAGGCCGGCCAGCTTCTCGGCGGTCAGCTTCGGCTGGGTCTCCTTGAGCTGACCGGTGACGGTCCGGTCATCGGTACGGGGCAGCACGGCGAGCAGGTCCCGGGTCAGCGCGGCGGCGTCCAGCTGCTGGCCCGGCTGCCCCTCCACCGCCTTCGGCTTCCCGTCGGTGATCGTCATCCGGGCGTCGCGTGGCTCGACCTCGATGGCGTCGAGCCGGCTGCCGAGGGAGGCGCGCAGCCGGTTCACGTCGATCCTGGGGGTGAGTTTGCCGGCGTCGTCGGCCGCGAAGCGCAGGCTCCGGGCGATGGCGGCGGGCGGGATGGTGATCGTGCCCTTCGGGGTACGGAGCGTGACCGGGGCGGCGACGGCAGGGCGGGCCAGTTCGGCGACGAGATGGTCCACCTCCTCGGCGGTCGTCGCCGGTCGCTGCTCCACCAGCGGGACGGTGACCGGCCGGCCGGAGAGCCAGCCCTCGCGGACCGCCTGGGCCGAGCGCTCCCGGTCCAGCGCGAGCCCGGGCTTCGGGCGCACCGGTTTCGGGGTGGTGCCCGTGAAGATGATCGCCGGCACCGTCCACTCGCGGGTCTGGTCGCCGGCCGCCTTGCGCAGGGCCGCGTCGAGCCGGGCGGCGTCGACCGCCACCACCGGGGCGACCGTTCGGGAGCCGACGAGCCGGCTGACCGGGTGCGCGGAGGTCCGCGCCGCCGCGTCGACGGTCGCCTCGACGTCGACCGTCAGCCCCACGTCGGCGGGCTTGAGCTCGACGGTCTTCTCCCCGACGACGACCCGGAGCGCGGTGTTCAGCGTGCCGGACCGGTCCAACTCGGCGCGTAGTTCGCGCACCGCGTCGGCGCGGCTGCGCCCGCCGAGTTCGGCGCCGAGCACGGTCGTGCCGCGCGGCACGTCGCCGGCGTAGGCGTACGCGCCGGCTCCGGCGACGGCCCCGAGGACAACCGCGGTGGCGCCGGCGGCGACCAGGACGCGCAGCCGGCGGGGACGGCGCCCCGGGCCGTCGTCCGGGGCGACAGGGGTGGCTGCCACGGCGGTGTCCGGCTCGTCACCCGGCCAGCTCACCGCGGTCACCTTGACGGTCGGCCGGTCGTCGGCGGGCGGTCGTGTATCGCCGTACAGAGTCACAGCAACCTCGATCGGTACGTACCACGTGGGGCGGGACCTACCGTAACCAACGGCCGGGCCGATCGACAGTTTGCGTCCGGGCCGTGCCCGCGCAGCGTGTCGCCGTACGCGACGGGCGCCGGTGCGCGGGCCGGTGACCGGTCGTGGCACGGTGTCCGGGTGCGAACGGACGAGCGGCCCCTGGCGTACGGCGGCGGATGGCTGGACCGGGCGGGCGGGCTGCGCGCGGACCCGGAGTGGATCTCGGAGCGGCTGGCCGGGGCGGGCAGTGTGCTGCTGCCGCTGTGGCGGGACCGCTGCCTGGTCTCCGCGGGCGACACGCCGGTCCGGTTGACCGGGGCGGCCGCGGCGGAGGTCCGCGGTGCCGCCGACGAGGTCGTCTTCCTCGGCCTGGCCGACGGCGCGGCCGTGTTCGCCGCCGACCTGTCCGGCCGTGCGGAGTCCCACGCGCTGCGCCTCGCCGGGGCGGACGCCGCGCTGGACGTGCGTGCCCTCGTGGGCCGGCTCGGGCCGGGCGACGCGGCCGTCCAGGCGTACGCCCGGGGGCTGCTGCACTGGCACCGCCAGCAGCGCCACTGCGGCGGCTGCGGGGCGGCGACGGTGTCCCACGACGGCGGGCACGTGCGGGCGTGCGCCGGGCCGGACTGCGGGCGGCTGCTGTTCCCGCGGATCGAGCCGGCGATCATCGTGCTGGTGGAGGCGCCCGGCCCGCCCGCGCGCTGCCTGCTGGCCCGGCACGGCGGTGCCCCCGAGGGCGCGTACTCGACGCTGGCCGGGTTCGTCGAGGTGGGCGAGAGCCTGGAGGACGCGGTGCGGCGGGAGATGGCCGAGGAGGCGGGGGTGACCGTGACGGACCTGGCGTACCAGGGGTCGCAGGCGTGGCCGTTCCCGGCCGGCCTGATGGTCGGTTTCCGGGCCACCGCGGCCTCCGAGGAGGTGCGGGTGGACGGGGTGGAGTTGCTGGAGGCGCGCTGGTTCACCCGGGACGAGTTGCGCGAGCGGGTGGCGGCGGGAAAGCCGTTGGGGCGGGTCGACTCGATCGACCACCGGTTGCTCCACGACTGGCTGGCGGGGCGCGACTGAGGGCCCGACCGTCCGTCCGGGCGGCGCCGCCCGGACGGGTGACGGCGGATCATCCTCAGCGGCTTTTCAGGTCTCCGTTACCGAAAAGTTACTAACCGGTACCGACCGCTACCGCAGGTGAGACTTTCTGCGTCCACTGGGGTGCTCGCCCCGTTTTGCCTGGCCAGTCCCCGCGTTGGCGGGTTGACCGATCGTGACCATAGACGATCATGGAGTCGTCTGTGGGTTACCCGCCAGTAGCCCGGGGGTTGTGAGCCGCGTCTCTTCGCGAGAGCATCCAATCCGCAGCCTCCCCCCGTACGCGCGTACGGCGGACCCCGAAGGCACCACACCACAGCTCCCCCTCATCCCGAGACGCGGACCGCGCTCGGTGACCCCCTCGTCTAGGAGGACCCCGTGAAGGAATCGGAAGACCGTCTGGCGCAGGGCGGCACCCGTTGGCGGCGCTTCGCCGCCATGATGGTGCCCGCGACCGCCGTCGCCGGCGCCATCGTCTTCGGCATGGCCAACGGCGCGATCGCGGCGTCGTTCGCCGTCTCCGGCCAGACCTTCAAGGTCGAGGCCTCCCGGCTGGAGGGTGACGGCTTCAAGCAGTACGGCGGGGTCGTCGTCGAGAAGGACGGCACCACCCACCCGGTCGCCGTCTCCGAGATCGCGAGCGCCGAGCTGTACGACCTCTGCCAGTCGGTGAAGCACCCGAAGCTGCCGGTCGTGCTCACGATCAACGCCGGCGGCGGCGGCGACCCGGCGACCGCGACGGGCCTGCTGATCGACATGGAGAGGCTGGAGGGCGACGCCAAGTTCACCGAGATCAAGATCGGCCGGGACGCCACCGACCTGAACGCGAAGGCCGAGGCGAAGTCCTTCGGGCAGAGCGCCGACCACGTCACCATCACCGGTCTTCAGCAGGTTGCCCGCTCCACCAGCGCCGCGGTCTTCACTCTCAAGGGGCTGAAGCTCGGCATCGCCGTCGGTGCCGACGCCAAGGAATGCTTCTGACGCCAGTACCCGAGGCCCGCGGAGGGCTCCCTCCGCGGGCCTCGGCCCTGTCTCGTGACCAGTGAGCACCGCCAGGAGGAGTACGTGACGACCGCCCACCCGCAGCATGCCCAGCCGGGCAGGGTCAGCCAGGCGTGGCGGCGCTTCCGCCGCTGGCGGCGGACCCGGCCCTTCTGGGGCGGGCTGTTCACCGCGCTGGCCGGTCTGGAGATCTTCTCCACCACCCAGATGAGTCTGGGCGGCCTCACCTTCCAGATGGGACCGAGCGGCTTCCTGTCCTGGCTGATCCCGGCGATCCTGATCGCCTGCGGGATGCTGATGTGGTTCACCCCGCAGCAGCGGATGTTCTACGCGATCGTCGGCTCGGTCACCGCGGTCTTCTCCCTCATCGGCGTGAACCTCGGCGGCTTCTTCGTCGGCCTACTGCTGGGCATGGTCGGCAGCGCCCTCGGCTTCGCCTGGGTGCCCCGCCGCCCGGCGTCCGCGCCGGCCGAGCCGGAGCCGACCGACGCGCCGTCCGACGCGCCGTCCGACCCGCAGCAGGAGGGCGTGGACGGGCCGACGCTCGTCGACGAGCTGATGCCCGGCGAGGAGGTCACCGGCCCGCTCACCGACACCCTGCCCCGCCCCCGCAACCCGCTGCGCGAGCCGATGCCGACCGACGGCACGCACAGACCGCCGGCGGTCGGCCCCGAGGACGGCCCGCGGCGCGGCCCGCACCGGGACCCGAAGCTGCTGGCGGTCACCCTGGTGCTGCTGAGCGTCTCGGCCGCCGGGGCGCTCGCCCTGCGCGACCAGGCCCCGGTGCGGGCGGCCCCGGCGAAGCCCTGCGCCGCCCCGTCCACGATCGGGAAGGCCAGGCCGAGCCTGTCGCCGTTCCGGCCGGCCGGCACGAGCCGGGCCACGAGCCCGGAGGACACCGGCCCGGAGAAGCCGTCGGAGGGCAACCTGCTCACCGACACCAGCCGCACCGACGGTGACGGCGCCGAGCCGGCGTCGGGCGACACGCAGGCCGCCGAGCCGACAACGAGCCCGGAGCCGACGGGGTCGCCCACCGCCACGCCGAGCGCCACTCCGACCGGCGAGCCGTCGGCCACCGGCAGGCCCACCCCGAGCGCCTCGGCCACCGGCGAGCCGGACGACCCCGGGTGCGTCACGCCCACGCCGACCAAGCCGGGCGGGGTGGAGGCCGGCGAGCCGCTGCCCGGGGCCGCCGCCGAACCCGGTCAGCCCCGGGTGGCCGCGAAGCCGTCGAAGCTCACCGGCTCGAAGGTGACCATGACGGATCTGCACTTCGCGGGGATCGTCGAGCTGCCCACCGCCGAGGGTGAGCTCCGGGCGCTGAAGTTCACCATGTCCAGGGGCGTCACCGACGACTTCCTGCTCCAGACCGGCGGGAGCGGGAAGACCCTGCGGTACGCCACCGATCGGCTTACCGTCGAGGGCGACGTGGCCTTCTACGCCACCCGGTTCGTCGGGTGGCTCGCCGGCATCAAGATCACCCTCGCGCCGGACCTGCCGTTCCCGGAGGGACTGCCGGTCACCTTCCCGGCGCCGGTCACCTTCACCGACCCGGAGATCGACCTGGCGTACGTCGACAGCGGCACGCTGACCGCGAAGCCGGCGCTGACGGTGACCCTCGCCTGAGGGCCTGTCCGGAAGAGCGAAACGGCCGGGGCCGGGTGCGCGCACCCGGCCCCGGCCGCCTTCGTCGTCAGATCCGGGCCAGCGCCCGGCGCAGCGGGTCGAGCCCCAGCGAGCCGAGGTCCAGCGCCCGCCGGTGGAACTCCTTGAGGTCGAAGTCGGCGCCCTTGCGGGCCTTCGCGTCCTCCCGGGCCTGCAGCCAGATCCGCTCGCCCACCTTGTACGACGGCGCCTGTCCCGGCCAGCCCAGGTAGCGGTTCAGTTCGAACCGCAGGTTCTCGTCCGGCACCCGGCAGTGCGCCCGCATGAACTCCCAGCCCAGCTCCGGCGTCCACCGCTCGCCGGGGTGGAAGTCGAACGGGTTGTCCTTGGGGATCTCCAGCTCCAGGTGCATGCCGATGTCGACGATCACCCGGGCCGCCCGGAACGCCTGCCCGTCGAGCATGCCGAGCTTGTCGCCCGGGTCCTCCAGGTAGCCCAGCTCGTCCATCAGCCGCTCGGAGTAGAGCGCCCAGCCCTCGCCGTGGCCGGACACCCAGCACAGCAGCCGCTGCCAGCGGTTGAGCAGGTCGGCCCGGACCGCGGTCTGCGCGACCTGGAGGTGGTGACCGGGTACCCCCTCGTGGTAGACCGTGGTCACCTCACGCCAGGTGGAGAAGTCGGTGATGCCCTGTGGGACGGCCCACCACATCCGGCCGGGGCGGGAGAAGTCCTCGCTCGGGCCGGTGTAGTAGATCCCGCCGTCGCTGGTCGGGGCGAGGCAGCACTCGATCCGGCGCACCTGCTCGGGAATGTCGAAGTGGGTGCCGTGCAGCGCGCTGATCGCCTTGTCGGCAAGCGCCTGCATCCAGTCCCGGAACGCCTCCTTGCCCTGGATCGTGCGGGCCGGGTCGGCGTCCAGCGCCGTCACCGCCTCGTCGATCGTGGCGCCCGGCCCGACGATGCGGGCGGCCACCGCGCGCATCTCGCCCTCCAGCCGGGCCAGCTCCGCGAATCCCCAGGCGTACGTCTCGTCGAGGTCGACCCTCGCGCCGAGGAAGTACTGCGAGGCCAGCTCGTACCGCTCCCGGCCGGCGGCCTGCTTGTCGCGCCCGACCGGGGCCAGCTCGTCGCGGAGGAACTGGCCGAACCCGGCGGTGGCGGCGGTGGCCGCCGCGGCGCCCCGGCGCAGCTCGGCGTCCAGGGTGCCCTCCGCGCCGAGCCGCTCGACGAGGCCGTGGAAGAAGTTGTCGCCGTTCGGGTCCGTCCAGGCGTCGCACTGCTTGGCGACCTCGATCAGCTGCGCCTTCGAGCTGACCCGGCCGGCGGCGGCCGCCTCGCGCAGCGTCGTCTTGTAGCCCTCCAGCGCGCCCGCGAACCTGTTGAGCCGGGCGGCGATGTCGGCCTGCGCGTCGGCGCCCTCGGTCGGCATCAGGTCGAACACCGAGCGCAGGTCGTGCAGACCGCTGGTGATCACGTTGACCTCGCTGGTCGTCTCGCCCGCCTCGTACCGGGCGAGGTCCAGACCGAGGCGCTCCTGCATGGCCTCCCTGGCGGTCCGCTCCGACTCGGAGTCGGGCTCGGTCACGTCGAGCTCCGCGAGGGTACGCCGGGTCAGCTCGGCCCGGGCCGCGTAGCCCTCCGGTGACAGGTCGTCCAGCTGGTCGTCGTATCCGGAGATGCCGACGTAGGTCGCGCCGGTCGGGCTCAGCGGCGCCCAGTCGGCGACGTACCGGTCGGCGAGGTCATCGATTCGTCCCACAGGCTGACCCTACGCGACCGTGCCGGCCGGCTGTCGACCGTGTTTGCCGTGTTCAGGGCAGCAGCTCGGCCGGGTCGAAGTCGATCGGGAACGGCGCGTCGGCCCGCAGCCGCCCCCCGCTCACGGCCTTCGCCACCGTGTCGTAACCGCCGAACTTCCCGAGGGTGAACAGCTCCACCGCCGCGTGCCGCAGCCGCCGGGAGATCTCCACCCGCATGAAGTACGGCACCCGGCCCTCGGCGCAGCGCAGCGGCTTGTCGACGAAGTCCTGCCGACGGCTGCCCGGGGAGACGAACTCGACGGCCATCGTGCACAGGTGGGCCGGGATCCACCGGTCCTCCTCGTCGCTCTTCGGCAGGGCGTGCAGGACGGTGAGGTCGGGCTGGATCCAGCGCTGCGGCGAGAAGGTCAGGTTCACCTGGCCGTACACGTAGTAGCCGGCGGCCTCGGCGGCCGGCGCGAGGATCCGACCGAGCCTCAGCTCGCCAAAACTGTTCGTGCCGACCTCAGCGGGCGTCATGACCAACCTCCCGTCGATGCACTCGTAGCGCGCATCGGGCAGCTCCGGCAGCGGGAGGTACCGCGCGGCGAGCTGGGTCGTCCACATCCCGTCGAGGTCGACGAGCGGGTCGAATCGCATCGGCATCGCCATCGGGGGGGCACCTCCTCGGCTGGTCAACGCCCTACCAGCGTAGGTGGTTCCTGTGACGGAGGGCACGGCGGCCGAAAAGCGCGCGACCCCGTCGTACCGCTCGGGCAGAGTGTCAGGGGTGAACTCGCACCTCACCCCTGACCGGCCGGCGCTGCGCAGCTGGCTGCCGGGCTTCGTCGCGCTCGCCGCGATCTGGGGCTCCAGCTTCCTGTTCATCAAGGTCGGCGTGCGGGAGCTGCACCCGCTGCACCTCACCCTCTACCGGGTCACCGCCGGGGCGCTCACGCTGCTCGTCGTCCTCCTGGCGCTGCGGGACCGCCTGCCCCGCGAGCCCCGGGTCTGGGCCCACCTCTTCGTGGTCGCGGCGCTCGGCGTCGCCGTGCCGTTCACCCTCTTCGGGTACGGCGAGCAGCGGGTCGAGTCGATGCTCGCCGGCATCTGGAACGCCACGACGCCGCTGGTCGTGCTGCCGATGGCGGTGCTGGTGTTCCGCACCGAGCGGCTGAGCACGCGCCGGGCGGTCGGCCTGGGGCTCGGTTTCGCCGGGGTGCTCGTGGTGCTCGGCGTGTGGGAGGGCGTCGCCGGTTCGCACTTCACCGGCCAGCTGATGTGCTTCGGCGCGGCGACCTGCTACGGCGTCGCCGTCCCGTACCAGAAGCGGTTCGTCGCGGGCAGCGCCCACTCCGGCCTGTCGCTCTCGGCGGCCCAGCTGGTGCTGGCGGCCGGCCAGCTCGCCGTGGTGGCGCCGCTGGTGGCCGGGGCGCCGCCGGCCCCGACCGGCCTCTCGGTCGAGGTGCTGGCCAGCGTGCTGGCGCTGGGGGCGCTCGGCACCGGCCTGGCCTTCGTGATCAACATGCGGAACATCCGGGTGGCCGGCGCGAGCACGGCCGCCACGGTCACCTACCTGATCCCGGTCTTCGCGGTGCTCATCGGCGCGCTGGCCCTCGACGAGCGGCTGAACTGGCACCAGCCCGTCGGCGCGCTGGTCGTCCTGCTCGGGGTCGCCGTGACGCAGGGCCTGCTCGGCCGGCGCCGGCCGGCCTCCGTGAGCGCCCCGGTGGTGCCGGCCGCCGCGCCCCCGCTGACGCGGTAACCGCCGGCCGCCGCTCCCTGCGCCCGGCCCGTCAGCCCCGCGCCCACTCCAGCAGGCGCTCCGCCGGCCAGGTGTTGACCACCCGGTCGGCGGGGACGCCGCAGCGGGCCGCCCGTTCGCAGCCGAAGTGCTGCCAGTCGAGCTGCCCGGGCGCGTGCGCGTCCGTGTTGATCGCGAAGCGGCAGCCCGCCTCCAGGGCGAGCCGGATCAGCCGCTTCGGCGGGTCCTGCCGCTCCGGTCGGGAGTTGATCTCGACCGTGACGTCGTGCTCGGCGCAGGCGGCGAAGACCGCGTCCGCGTCGAAGTCGCTCTCCCTGCGGGTCCGCGCCCGGTGCCCACGGTCGCCGGGGCCGGTCACCCCGATGGGGCGGGACGACACCATCCGGCCGGTGCAGTGGCCGAGGATGTCCAGGTGCGGGTTGGCGACGGCCGTCAGCATCCGGCGGGTCATCTTTCCCCGCTCGTCGTTCAGGCCGCTGTGCACCGAGCCGACCACCACGTCGAGGCGGGCGAGCAGTTCCTCGTCCTGGTCCAGCGAGCCGTCGGCGAGGATGTCCACCTCGATCCCGGTGAGGATGCGGAAGCCCTCGGGCAGCGCCTCGTTGACCTTCGCCACGTAATCGAGCTGTTTGCGCAGCCGGTCGGCCGTCAGGCCCCGGGCCACCGTGAGCCGGGGCGAGTGGTCGGTCAGCACCACGTACTCGTGGCCCAGCTCGACCGCCGCGAGCGCCATCTCCTCGATCGGCGAGCCGCCGTCGGACCAGTCGGAGTGGGTGTGGCAGTCGCCGCGCAGGGCGGTGCGCAGCGCGGTGGCCTCGGCGTCCAGGTCACTGCCCTCGGTGGCGACCAGCCGGCGCAGGTAGACGGGCTCCTCGCCGGCGAGTGACTCGGCGACGCACCGGGCCGTGACGTCGCCGACCCCGGCCAGCTCGGTGAGCTTCCCGGTGCGCGCCCGCTCGGCGACCTCGCTGTCCGCCAGCGCGGCCAGGGCCTTCGCCGCCGACCGGAACGCCCGCACCCGGTAGGTGGCCTCGTTGGCCCGTTCGAGCAGGAACGCGATGCGGCGCAGGTCGGCGATCGGGTCGCGGGGGCTCATGCCCTGCAACCTACGCGCCCGCGCCGCCGGCCGCGGTGCGACCGGCGGCGCGGCGGCGGTCGCCGGTGCCGTGATCAGCCGGCCCCGCCGGTCGTGGCCGGCGCCTTCGGGCAGCCGTGCTTGCGGTGCCACGCGACCACCTCGCCGGCCGGCTCCCGGTTGCCGCCCCGGCGCCACGAGTCGAGGTACCGGGCCGGCCAGACCACCCCGCGCCGGATCCACCAGTCGTCGTGTCCGCGGCAGGCCGGCGAGATGCCGAAGTGCAGGTGGCAGACGTTGTTGGCGTTGCCCGTCCGGCCCACCTTCCCGAGTTGCTGGCCGGCCCGGACCCGGACGCCGGCGTCGACCTCCGGGGCGATGACGCTCAGGTGCGAGCCGTAGTAGCGCACCCCGTCGTCGCCGAGCAGGGACACCGACAGGCCCCCGTTGTACGGCCCGAGCGGCCCCCGTCGGTCGAACCGGTCCACCCGGCTCACCTCCAGGATCGTCCCGTCGGTCACCGCCACCACGGGCTTTCCGCAGTCGGCGAAGATGTCCGTGCCCGGGTACGCGGAGTGGGTGGGGTGGTAGGCGACGTTGTCCGCGCGTACCGGAAAGACGTGTCGCAGGCCGGCGCGGGTCGGCGCGGGCGACGGCGACGGGGTGGCGGTCGCCGGGGCGGGCGGCACGGTCGTCGGGGCCGGCTGCCCGGCGTCGGTCGGGCCCGCCCAGCTGCCCGTGGGCGTCGCGGCCGGCGGCGGCGCCCC
Source organism: Micromonospora sp. B11E3 (assembly GCF_039871625.1). NCBI lineage: Bacteria > Bacillati > Actinomycetota > Actinomycetes > Micromonosporales > Micromonosporaceae > Micromonospora > Micromonospora sp. B11E3. Next base: position 11,995 of record NZ_JBDPMC010000103.1, read on the forward strand.
GCAGCCGGCGGCCAGCACCGGCGCGAGCAGCAGCAGGACCGGGTACGCCGCGCGCCTGCGGCGACGGGTGGGACGCGAGGCCATCCGGTCATCCTGACAGAACGGCTACGGTGGGACGAACGGTCCGCCCGGCGCGGACCACGGCGCGCGGAAAGGAATGACAGCCATGACCTGGCAGCCCGCCCTCCCCGGCCGGCCGGAGCCGGGTCGCCCCGCGCGTACCCCCTCCGGGCTCTTCCCCGCCGGCCCGCCGTCGCGCCCGACCTGGCGGGAACCGCACCGGGTGACCGGGACGGGGGTCGCCGCGGGCGGCGCGCTCGCCGCCGCCTGGCTCGTGCTGTTCGGCCTGCTCGGCCGGGACGTCCCCGGGTACGCGTGGTGGACGATCCTCGCCGGCGGGCTGGCCTGGCTGGCCGCCCTGGCCCTGGTCCGGTTCGGCGACCGGGGGGTGGCGACGGGCATCGCCATCGTCACCGCCGGAGGCTGGAGCATCGCGGCGGCGGTGGTCGCCGTCCGATGGGCCACCAGCGGCGACTGGCCCCTGTGGTGAGGCCCCGGCCGACCTGGCCGAACACCCTCGGTCGCGGGCCGGCTGCGCAGTGAATCCCGTCTTGACGTACCCGCGTGGACGGCGCACGCTCGGCGGTATGGCCTGGACCACTTTCCGGCTCGATCCCGAGCGGAGCCGCCGTCGCCTGCAGATCCTCGCCGAGCTGTCGGGGGCGCGAGCGGTGCGCCGGCGGGAGCGGCCGCGGCGTGCCAGTACGGAGCAGCTGCGGCAGCTGATCGCCACCCGGCGCCGCGTCGCGGGCTGAGCGGCCCCGGCCGACCACACTTTCCGCAGGATCCGGCCGGCCCTTCGGGGCGTTGACCGGTCGCCTGCCGACCCGACCGGTTAACGTGCACGCGTAACGAGTCGGCGCGCTGCGCCGAGGCCAATTTGGGGGGACCGTGTCGTACTTCGCTGCCGCCGTGGTGCGCGACGACGGTGGCTGGACCGCCGCCGAGGTGAACCTGCGGGGCGCCACCGACGTCGACGAGGTCGCCGACCGGCTCCGCGACGTCGACCCGGACGCCGACCTGTCGTTGCTCTTCGTCGAGGCCGACGACGCGTACCTGGTCATCCTGCGGCTGGACGACGGGGAGGACCTGCGGATCTTCGGCTCGGACTCCGCGTACGCCGAGGAGTCCCGGCTCGGCGCCCTGCTGGTCGGCGACCTGAAGACGTCGGTCACCGGCTTCGACGACACCGAGGAGGCGCGGTCGAGCGCCGCCGGGGGCGACGAGGACGGCGAGCAGCCGGCGGTGGACCCGGAGGCCGACCCGGTGGGCGACGCGGACATCCTCGCCGACCTGGGCGTCTCGCCGCAGCGGCTGCTGAACCTCTGCGCGCACGAGGGCATGCTGCCGGCGGACGTGACCGCCGAGATCTGCCAGGTGCTCGGCTGCGTCGACGAGGTCGAGGAACTGCGTGGCGTCTGACCGGCCGGGCGGCGACGGCGGGCCGGCGGACGCCGGCACCGGCGGCTGGGTCGGTGCGGCGCGCTCCTTCGCCGGCTGGACCGGGGGCGCCGAGCCGGCCGACGCGACGGACCCGGCCCTGGAGGGGCTGCGGCCCGGGCAGCCGACCCCCGGCGCGGTGGGCCGGGCGGGGCCGGGAGCCGACGAGGGCCTCGTCGACCCGACCGGCGCGGGGCGGCGGCAGCGGCACGAACTCTGGATGCGTCGGGCCCTGGAGGTCGCCGTCACCGGGCCCGACCTCCCGGCCGACGGCCCGGCCGGCGTGGACGACATTCCGGTCGGCGCGGTCCTCTACGGCCCGGACGGTGCCGAACTGGCGATCGGGCGCAACGAGCGGGAACTGACCCAGGACCCGACCGCGCACGCGGAGGTGCTGGCCCTGCGGCGGGCCGCCGAGCGGCTGGGCCGGTGGCGGCTCGACGGCTGCACCCTGGTCGTGACCCTCGAACCCTGCACGATGTGCGCCGGGGCGCTGGTGCTGGCCCGGGTCTCCACCGTCGTCTTCGCCGCCTGGGAGCCGAAGACCGGCGCGGTCGGGTCGCTGTGGGACGTCGTCCGGGACCGGCGGCTCAACCACCGGCCGGAGGTCTACGGGGGCGTCCTGGAGGCCGAGAGCGCCGCCCTGCTGCGCGCCTTCTTCCGGTGAGCGTGAAAGGAAAGGCCCCTTCCTGACGCATCTCGCACGGGAAGGGGCCCCGGGGCTCAGGCGATGATCGTGTCCAGGCCGATCTCGACCATCTGGGAGAAGGTCTGCTCGCGCTCCTGCGAGGTCGCCTTCTCGCCCGTCTTGATGTGGTCGCTGACCGTCAGGAGGGTCAGCGCGCGCACCCTGAACCGGGCGGCGATCGTGTAGAGCGCCGCGGACTCCATCTCCACGGCCAGCACGCCGTAGTCGGCGAGGGCGTCGTAGAGGTCCGGGCGGTCGGTGTAGAAGGCGTCGGCCGCCAGGATCGGCCCGACCCGCATGCTGACGCCCCGCCGCTCGGCCATCTCGACCGACGTACGCAGCAGCCCGAAGTCGGCGACCGGGGCGTAGTCGATCAGCCCGTCGAAACGCATCCGGTTCATGTTCGAGTCGGTGGACGAGCCGATCGCCGCCAGCACGTCCCGCAACTGGAGGTCCTCGCTGAGGGCACCGCAGGAGCCGACCCGGATGAGGCTCTTCACCCCGTACTCGTTGATCAGCTCGTGGGCGTAGATCGAGGCGGACGGCATGCCCATGCCGGAGCCCTGGACGGACACCTCCACGCCGTTCCAGCGCCCGGTGAAGCCCAGCATGCCCCGGACCGTCGAGTAGCACTTGGCGTCCTCGAGGTAGGTCTCCGCGATCCACTTGGCTCGCAGCGGGTCGCCCGGCGTCAGGACCCGCTCGGCGATCTCTCCCGGCTTCGCGCCGATGTGCGTACTCATGTCAGGGATCCTGCCAGGCCGGCGGGGGGCATACCGGTTCGGCGTCCGCCCCCGCGGTGCTGTACCCTACTCGGCGGTGGTGTGTCCGAGTGGCCTAAGGAGCACGCCTCGAAAGCGTGTGAGGGTTTACGCCCTCCGCGGGTTCAAATCCCGCCGCCACCGCTCGCTGAACAGGCGAAACGCCCGGCGACTCTCCGTGAGTCACCGGGCGTTTTCCTGTCGTGGTCTCAGTTTTGGTCTCAGTTGCCCTCACGACACCTTGCTGAGGACCCCCGCCGCGCCGTCGTCCGGGTCGTCGTCGGCGTTCTGCGCTGGCTGCCAGAGCAGACCGCCGACCCGCTTGGCCACGTCGCGGCGAACCTGTCCCGTGAGGTGCTGGTATCGCCGCGCCATGCCGGAGTCCGACCACCCCATGATGCCCATCACGGCGCGCTCGGCCACGCCGAGGATCAGCAGCACCGTTGCCGCGGTGTGTCGAGCGTCGTGCAGCCGCCCATCGCGCAGTCCAGCGCGGGCCAGTAGCCGCTTCCATTCCGTGTAGTCAGTGCGAGGATTGACGGGGCCTCCGGTCGGGGTGGTGAACAGATAGCCGGTTTCCGTCCAGAGCTGCGCGGCGGTCTCGCGCTCAGCGCTCTGCTCTTTCCGGTGCTGGCGTAGCAAGGAAACCAGGGGGTCCGGAAGCCCGATACTGCGCCGACCGGCCCGCGATTTCGTGTCGGCAGTTTCCGCTCGCAGCGGCTGCCGGTCGGGGCAGTGACCGCCAAACTTCCGGCCGCACGGCTTCGTGCAACCGTGCTTCCATTTGGGGCGCTGACGGGCACGGCGAACGGTGAGCGTCCCGCCGTCGAGGTCCACGTCATCCCATTTCAGGCCCAGTACTTCACCCTGCCTCAAGCCGAGCGCCAGCGCAATTGCCCATCGCGCGCTGTTTCGCCGTTGGCTCGCGGCGAGCAGTAGCCGCTGCACTTCCTCTACCGAGTACGGCTCGACCTCTTCGTCTTCGATACGCGGCGCTTTCGCCAGGCTGGCGGGATTGCGCACCAGGTGTTGCCGGCGCACCGCCTCATTGAGGGCGGTCCGCAGTGTGCGGTGCGCCTGGTGAGCGGTGGCGGCGGCGCTGCCGGCGGCCTGCATCTTGCGGGTCAGCTTCTCTACGTGCTCGGGTTGCAGCTTCTCTAGGCGGTGTGCGCCGAGTCCGGGAATCAGGTGCCGGTACACGGCGACCCGGTAGCCAGCAATCGTGTTGTCGCGAACGGCCGGCGCGGCGATGTTCTCCACCCAGTGCGTGAGCCACGTCTTGACCGTCCACGACTGTCCCGCCTTGCGGACGGTGCCCTTGTCGCGGTCGCGCTCCAAATCGCGCACCTTGCGAATGACGACGGCCTCGGTCTTGCCCCGAACGTGGCGGCGGTCGGGACTACCGTCGTCCTTGATGCCGACAGTCACGCGACCGTGCCAGTAGCCGTCGCTACCCTGGTAGATGCTCGATGCGCCGTTGGGCTTGCGTTTCCCCATCAGTTCCCCGTTCTCTTTCAGGCTGCGGTTTCCAGAGCGGTCTCTTCGGAAAGCAGGTTCCGCACGTACTCGTCAAGGCAGAAGGCCGGCACGCGCCGGAGGCGACCGATCGTGACCGTGCGAATCTGGCCGGTCTTGACAAGCGCGTACATCGTGGTGCGGCCGATGCCGAGACGGCGCGCGGCCTCTTCGATGGTCAGGACAATGCGGGTGTCGACGGTCGTCACTTCTGCTCCCTCGGGGTGGCGTGGAGGTAGATGCGGTGCCAGGTGGAGGGCGGCCGGTCGGGGTAGGTCCGACTGACCCGTTGGATGGTGAGCGTGCGGGCGAGTGCGGCGAGGGCGGCGGCGGTTTCGGCGGGGGTGCCGTGCAGCCTGATTTGCATGCTGGCGGCCTTTCCGTCGTCGGCGGGTCAGGTGGAGGGTTCGCGAGGGGATGCGGCAGGAGGGCGCAGAACGGCCCGCTGAGAGCGCCGTAGAGCCAAGATTTGCAGTCGGTTGGTGTTAGCCATAGGCCAGAGCGTCTGTGTGGCTCTCAGCGGGTCGCGCTGATCGGGTCGGTGGCGGGTGGTCGGTGGCTCTGCGTGGGAGGGCTGAACCATCTCGGCATCTCGGCATCTCGGCAAAGGTGCCGTTGAGCTGGGTAAACGTCTGCCGAGATCTTTTCCGGAGTGAGGGTCGATCTCGGCAGACGGCTTCCATCTCGGCAAGAGGTGCCGAGATGCCGAGATTGAGGTTTGTCTACTACCTTGATCTCGGCAGGCTGTTTGCGCAGCTAGGGTGCCGTTTTTGCCGAGATGCCGAGATGCCGAGATGGTTCAGCGGGTTTTACCCCTGGTGGGGCTCGACCCAGTAGACGGCGCGGCCTCGATCGTTGGTGCCGGCGCGGATGACGTGTTCGCCGCGCCAGCGTCCGGCTTGCCCGGTGAGCATCCGGCCGAGTTGCAGCGGGTTGGGTAGCCGGCCGTTGTGGGTGGTGATGAACTGCCCGTCCCACGGGTCGTTGACGTCGCTGCCGAGCTGCATCGGTTCGGCGTCGCGGCGCAGGTCAGCGGCGGTCATGGCACGGCCGCCGTGGCGGTCGTGCCAGGTGGTGAGGAACGCGCGCCAGCGCGTTTCGTCTTCATCGATCTCGCGTACGTCGGCGGCGTTGGTCAGGAACCCGTCGATGCCGTGGTGGGCGAGGAACCCTCCCAGGGCTTGCGCCCACGGCGTGAACTGCCGCATCGACAACCCGGACACCCGTGGCGCTCCCTGGCGGGTCCAGTCGAGCACCAGGACCAGGAGGTGCCACAACACGGTCAGTTGATTCGCGGGGTCGGTGATCCACTGGTCAAGGTGGGGAATGCCGAACCCGGATTGGTCGCGCAGCTCGGGGCGGGGCATGTCCGGGTCGAGATGCACGCGCACGGTGCGGGAGGCCATGTCTCCGCCGACTTGCAGGTTGTTGCCGGTGGCCATCCATAGCCGGTCGTTGACGGTGGCGATGTTGCGCGACGCGCCCAACTGCCGGTCGGACCATACGCCGCTGGTGACGAGTTGGGCGAGCACGGCGGAGTCGATGACGCTGCCTTCGGCCAGGTTGTCCCAGATCACCACCCCGACCTGTTCCGCCAGCACGGCCGTGATGGACTTGCGTAGTTCGTCGTCGGAGTAGGCCCAGGTCATGACGCGCTGGCCGTAGAGCATGCCCGGCCCGGCCGTGAGGATCGTCTTCCCTGATGACGGCATGGTGGCGTCGATCAGCGCGAACGGGGTCAGCGACCGGGTGAAGTGCCGCAGGATCGGCGTGGCCAACAGCGCCACGTAGTTGGCCCGGTCCGCGGCGCTGGCCCACGGGAAATCTCGCAGGAAGCGGCCCAGCAGGAAATGCCGCGCTTCGGCTACCTGCTCCGGGGTGGGCTGGTCGGGCACGGGTGGCAGTGCGACCTTCGACGCGAGGTAGAGGCCGGTGGCCGGGTCGTAGCCGGGTTGCTGCAACAGGGTGCCGTCGCGGCGCAGCACCGGGGCACCGATGATCCCGCGCAGCGGCGGCACGCCCGGCCACGTCTTGCCGGCCAGGACCGACGACAGGATGTCTCGGGGTGGGGTCACCTCCTCCTCGTACATTTCCGGGTCGCCGGTGTCGCTCTTGCGCGACTTGGCGCGGTAGACGTAGGCGTGTTCCGCCAGCAACCCGGCCAGTCCGGCCGGGGTGACCACGCTCGCGGCCACGGGCAGCGGGGAGTCTTCGTCGGCGGCGGCGGTCAGTCCGCCGGAGACGGCTTCCATGTGGACCAGCGACCCGGCCGACACGTAGGTGTCTGGCAGCAGCCCGTTGACCAGCGCCGCCTTTAGGACGCGGATGGTTTCGGGGCCGGTGCCGATCTGTAGCCGCTCGGTCATGCTGCTGCCCTTCCCAGGTTGGCCAGGTGGCGCGGGTTGCGCGCCCCGGTGCGGAGGCCGGATGCGATCGTGCGGGCGAT
>NZ_JBDPMC010000104.1:0-18677 GCF_039871625.1 Micromonospora sp. B11E3
ATCAGGTCCCGCAGACGTTCGGCGACTGGGCCGACGAGCACGGGGCGGCGGTACTTCGGGCACCACACCACGTGGTATCCGAGGCTGTACGCCGCCCCACGGTTCGTCTGATATTCGGCCACGAACCTAGTATACGCACGGCATGTAACTAACAGAGCAGCATCAGGGCAGCGATTCACCTGCCGCCTGAAGACGGCAGCCCTCTCGCCTCAAATCCGTAGACCCTTGTTCGACCGTTGTCGTTCGGGCAGACTTCCGCCGTGTCCTCCGGTGTCTTCGATCTCTACCGCCGCCATCTGGGCGAGGGGCTGGGGCGGGTTGCCGCCATGCTCCACACCCCGCTGGAGGTCGGCGCCACCGGCGCGGTGGTGCACACCGCGGACGGTCGCCAACTGCTCAACTGCGCCGGCTACGGCGTGTTCTTCGTCGGCGCCGGAAACCCGACAGTGCTCGCGGCGGTGCGCGACCAGCTCGAACGACAGGCCCTGTCCACCCGGGTGCTGCTGAACGAGCCCGCCGCCCGGGCCGCCGAGGCGTTGACCTCGGTGGCACCCGACGGGCTGGTCAAGGTGCACTTCTCCAACTCGGGCGCGGAGGCGGTGGAGACCGCGATCAAGATCGCCCGGGCGAACGGGCGGCACCGGCTGGTCTCCATGCACAGCGGATACCACGGCAAGACGGTCGGCGCCCTGTCGCTCACCGCGCGGTCGCTCTACCAGGACCCGTTCCGCCCACTGCTGCCCGACGTCACCCACGTCGGGTTCGGCGACCTGGACGAGCTGACCGCCGTCGTCGACCGCGACGTCTGCGTGGTCGTGGAGCCGGTGCAGAGCGAGGGCGGGGTGATCATCCCCGAGCCCGGCTACCTGAAGGCGGTCGAGGCGCTGTGCCGCGACCGGGGGGCGATGCTCGTCCTGGACGAGGTGATGACCGGGCTGGGGCGGCTCGGGACGTGGTGGGGCGCGGACCGCGACGGCGTACGACCGGACGTCCTGCTGGTCGGCAAGGCGCTCAGCGGCGGGCTGGTGCCGGTCGCGGCGACCCTGGCGACCGAGGAGGCGTTCTCCCCGTTCGACAAGGACCCCTACCTGCACACGTCCACGTTCTCCGCGAACCCCCTCGCGTCGGCCGCGGTCCGCGCGACGGTCGAGGTGATCCGGGAGGAGAAGCTGGTCGACCGGGCGGCCGAGCTGGGCACGCGGCTGCTCGCGGCGCTCACCGAGGCGACGGTACGGTCGATCGGGCACCTGGTGGCCGACGTACGCGGCGCCGGGCTGCTCATCGGCGTGGAGTTCCGCTCCGGCCTGCACGCCGCGGAGTTTCTGATGGACCTGCTCGACAACGACGTGGTCGTCAACCACTCGATGAACGCGCACCCGGTACTGCGGCTGACTCCGCCCGCCACGATGACGCCGGACGAGGAGGCGCGGCTGGTCGCCTCGTTCGGGCGGGCCTGCGCCGCCCTGGCCGCGCGTTTCCCCCCGGGAAGCGACTCGGCCGCATGACGCGGCGTACGGTCCTGGTCACCGGGGCCAGCGGCGTCGTGGGCACCGCCGTACTGGCCGAGCTCTCCGGGCACGACGTGATCGCCGCGGCCTACCGGCGGCTGCCGGGCGGCTCGAACCGGGTCGTCAGGCTGGACCTGCACGCCCCCTCACTCGGGCTCGACCGCCGCGCCTACCGCGAGCTGTGTGCCGAGGTCGACGCGGTGGTCCACTCGGCCGCCATCGTCAACTTCTCCGCCGACCAGGCGGAGGTCGACCGACTCAACATCGAGGGTCTCGGCCGGGTCGTCGAGTTCGCCGCCGAGGCGGACGCGACCCTGGTCCACGTCAGCACCGCCTACGTGTCCCGGTACGGCCGGGCCGGCGGCGGCACCAGGCTGGGCACCGAGAAGGTGGCCGCGCGGACGGACGAGTACGTGACGTCGAAGTACCTCGGCGAGCAGCTGGTTCGCGACAGCGGCATCGGCGCGGTGATCGTCCGGCCGGCCATCGTCATCGGCGACTCCCGCACCGGCGTCATCCGGCAGCCCCAGGGAGTGCACCAGCTCGCCGAGTACCTGGTGACCGGGAAGCTGCCGTTCATCCCGGCACACCCCGGCACGTTCTTCGACCTCGTGCCGCAGGACATGGTCGCGCAGGCGATCCGCGCGGTGCTCGACGCCGACCTGCGCAAGGGCGACTACTGGCTGACCGCCGGGCCCGCCGGCATCCCGGTGGAGCGCTACCTCGACCTGGTGACGGAGACCGCCCGCGAGTGCGGCATGGACCTGCCCGACGGCCGGATCGCGGATCCGTCCATCGTGGACCGGCTGGTGCGGCCGGCGTTCGCGGACGTCCTTCCCCCCGAGGACCTGGCGCGGCTGGACGGTGTGGTGGCCGTCTGCGGGCTGGTCATCATCCCCGAACTGCTGCCGACGTCGTTCGGCACGATTCCCGGCGGACCGGACGCGATGACCCCGGCGCAGGCCGAGGACGCGTGGCGGGTCAGCCTGCGTCACCTGATCCGGGGGTTGCGACAGTGATCCTCAACCCGAGCTGAGGAGGCCGCCTGCGATGGAGTGCTCGGTCATCGTGCACGCCCTGCTGCCCAGGGCAGACGCCAAGGAGTCGTTCGACCGGTTGGCCGACTTCGCCGCGTACCCGGAGTTCACCGACACCGTACGGACGGTCGGGGTGACCCGGATCAGCCCGACCCAGGTGGAGTCCACGTGGGAGGTGAACTTCCGCCGGGGCATCCTGGTCTGGACCGAACGCGACGAGATCGACGCGGTCAACCGCCGGATCGACTTCGAACAGACCAAGGGCGACTTCGCGACGTTCACCGGCTCCTGGCTGGTCGTCGAGGTCGACGAAGGGGTGCGGGTCGAGTTCGAGAGCCGGTTCGACCTGGGCATCGCCTCCCTGGCCAGCCTGATCGACCCGGTGGCGTGCGCGGCGATGCGCGACTCGATCCGGGACATCCTGCTCGGGCTGTTCGGCGCCGACATCGAGGTCACCGTGGTCGAGGCCGCCCCGCTCGGCTGAGCGGCCGCGGGTCGGCTGCGGGGGCGGCCGCGGCCGGGGCGGCGTCGGCGGCGAGCCCGCGCCTTCCGGTCGCCCGGGCGACCGGAAGGCGACCGCTTTCCCACGGCCGGGCGCCCCTAGTCGAGCAGGTCGAAGAAGTCGTCCCTCGCCGCGTCGACCTTGTCCGACTCCGTGTCGACCAGTGACAGCAACTGGTTCAGGGCGTCGGCGAGCCGCCTGCGCGCCACGCCGTCCAGGGTGAGGTTGGCCAGGCTGGACTCCAGGCGGGTCAGCTCCTCCAGCACACCGAGCGCGGTGGACGCCTGCTCGGGCAGCAGCTCGCCGCGCAGGTAGCCGACGAGTTCCCGCACGCTCGGGTAGTCGAAGACCACCGTCGCCGGCAGCGTGAGTCCGGTCACGGCCGCGAGGCGGTTGCGCAGCTCCACCCCGGTCAGCGAGTCGAATCCGAGCTCGGTCAGGCTCCGGGCGCCGTCCAGGTCGGCAGTCGACGAATGGCCGAGGACCCTGGCGACCTCGGCGAGCACGGTCTCACGCAGCAGCCGGTCCTGATCGGCGGGGGCGAGCCCCGGCAGGGTCCTGGCGAGGTCCGTGCCCCCCGGCCGGGTGCCGCCGGCCGGCCCGGGCACGCCGCCGGTTCCCGGGTCGACCGACGCGGTGGCCGGCCCCGCCGGGCCGATGACGTCCCTGCCGGGATCCGCGCCCAGCAGGCCGTGCAGCACGGCCGGCACCGACCGCCGGTCCGGCCCGCCGAGCAGGGCGCCGTCCACGTCGACGAGGACCGGCGTCGCCGCGTCCGAGTCCAGCGCCCGATCCAGCAGGTCCAGTCCGCGTCGCGGCGGCAACGGCGTCAGCCCGATCCCGCGCATCCGGCGCAGGCCGGTGGCGCCGACCTGCTCGGCCATCCCGTCCGGCAGCTCCCACAGGCCCCACGCCAGCGACTGCGCCGGCAGTCCCTGGGCGCGCCGGTGCTGTGCGAGGGCGTCGAGGTAGGCGTTGGCGGCGGCGTAGCCCGACTGCCCGGGCGAACCGAGCAGGCCGGCGGCGGAGGAGAAGAGCGCGAACGCCGCCAGGTCCGAGTCCCGGGTCTGCTCGTGCAACCGCCGTGCGCCGTCCGCCTTCGGCCGCAGCACCTCGGCCACCCGCTGCGGGGTCTGCGCCTCGACGACCCCGTCGTCGAGCACGCCGGCGAGGTGCAGCACCGCGGTGAGCGGATGCTCGGCGGGGATGGACGCCAGCAGGTCGGCCAGGGCCGCCGGGTCGGCGACGTCGCAGCCGACGGCGCGCACCGACTCCGCGCCGAGCGCGGACAGCTCGCCGACCAGGTCGGCGACACCGGGGGCGTCGGGACCGCGCCGGGAGGCGAGCACCAGGTGCCGGGTCCTGCCCCGCTCGACCAGGTGCCGCGCCACGAGGCGGCCGAGGGCGCCGGTCGCGCCCGTGACGAGGACGGTCCCCTGCGGGTTCCACGGTCGCGGCCCGGCGCGGGTGACGGCCGCCGGATCGGCGGGGGTCCCGGTCTCCGGAGTGAGGCTGTCTGCGGGATCCGACCGGTGCAGCCGGGGCACGAGCAGCGCACCGGCCCGAACGGCGATCTGCGGCTCGCCACCGGCGCCGGCCACCCCGAGCGCCTGCCGCGACGCCGGGTCGTCGTCCAGGTCGACCAGCGCGAACCGGCCGGGGTGCTCGGACTGCGCCGACCGCAGCAGCCCCCACGCCGCCGCCTGGCCCAGGTCCCGGGGCCGGTCACCGGCGGCCCAGCGGGTCACCACCGCCAGCCGGGCGGCGCCGTACCGGGGGTCGGCCAGCCAGCGGTGTGCCAGGTCGAGCGCGGCGGCGACGACGGGCTGCGGGTCGTCGCCGCCCGGCGGCAGTTCGGCGAAGACGACGTCGGGCACCGGGTCGGTGTCCGCCAGCTCGTCGAGCCAGACGACGGGCTGGTCGGATCGGGCCGGAGCCGTCGGCACCCAGCGCAGCTCGTACCCGCTGCCCGACCCACCGGCGGACGGCCCGAGGGCGAGCCGGTCGGGGGTGATCGGCCGCAGCGCGACGTGCCGGACGGACGCGACCGGCGTACCGGACGAATCGGCGAGGACGACGTCGACACCGTCGCCGTCGCGGGTCAGCCGGACCCGCAGCGCCGTGGCGCCCCGGGCGTGCACCTGCAGGCCGGCCCAGGAGAACGGCAGCGCGATCCCGCCGCTTCCGCCGGCGTCGTCGAGCAGGCCGAGGGCGTGCAGCGCGGCGTCGAGCAGCGCCGGGTGCAGCAGGAACCGCTCGGCCGTACCGGCGGCGTCGGCGGGCAGCGTCACGTCGGCGAAGATCTCGTCGCCCCGCTGCCACGCCCGGCCGACGCCCTGGAACACCGGGCCGTAGTCGTAGCCGCCGGCGCGCAGGCGGTCGTAGAAGCCCTCCGTGTCCAGCGGCGCCGCGCCCGGCGGCGGCCACAGCTTCAACCGGGTCGCGTCGCTGCTCCGTGCCGCGGCGACGGCTCCCGTCGCGTACGGGGTCCACCTCCCGCCGGGTGGGCGCGCGTGGATCGTCAGCGGGCGGGTCGCGTCGCCGTCCGCCCCGGCGACGACCACCCGGGTCTCGACGGCGCCGTTCTCGGGGAGCACCAGCGGCGCCTGTAGCAGGAGTTCCGCCACCTCGGGGCAGCCGGCGTGGTCACCCGCGCGCGCCGCCAGCTCGGCCAGCAGCGCGCCCGGTACGACGACCGTCCCGCCCACGCGGTGCTGGGCGAGCCACGGCTGGGCGGCGATCGACAGCTCACCGGTCAGGGTGAGGCCGGCGTCGCCCGCGGCGTCCAGCGTCTCGACCGGCTCCCCGAGCAGCGGCCGGGCCGCTGGCGTCAACCAGTACCGCCGATGCTCGAACGGATAGGTGGGCAGTTCCACGGGCGGGACGTCCCCGCCGACCAGCGCCGCCCAGTCGACGTCCACGCCGCCGGCGAACAGGCGGGCCACCGCCTCCCGGGCGGAGTCCTGTTCGTCGCGCCCGGTACGCAGCAGCGGCACGGCGAGCGTCGGGTCACCCGTGTCGTCGGTGGCGTCCAGGTCGCCGACGCAGTCGAGCACCATGGCCGACAGCACGCCGCCGGGCCCGACCTCCAGGAACCGTTTCACCCCCTGCTCACGTAGGCGGCGCACGCTCTGCGCGAACCGCACCGGTTGCCGCGCGTGCCGGCTCCAGTGCCCGGGCGTGATCATGTCCACCGGCAGGCCCGTCTCGTTGGCGACCAGCGGGATCCGCGGCGGCCGGTGGGTGAGGTCCGCCTCCAGCTTGGCGAGGTCCGCGAGGATCGGCTCCATCAGGGGAGAGTGGAACGCGTGGCTGACCCGTAGCCGGCTGGTCCTGCGGCCCTGTGCGGCGAACGCGTCGGCGACGGCCTGCACCGCGTCGTGCGGGCCGGCGACGACGACCGAGGTCGGGCCGTTGACGGCGGCGAGCCCGACCCGCGCGGCCGGGGCGGCGAGCAACGGCTCGACCTCCTGCGGGGTGGCCTGGATCGCGACCATCGCGCCGCCGGAGGGCAGCGCCTGCATCAGCCGACCGCGGGTGGTGACGAGGCGGGCGGCGTCGTCCAGCGACAGCGCGCCGGCCACGTGGGCGGCGGTGATCTCCCCGATCGAGTGGCCGAGGACGAAGTCCGGCCGGACGCCCCAGTGCCGCAGCAGCCGGTACAGCGCCACCTCGACGGCGAACAGCGCCGGCTGGGTGTACCGGGTCTGTTCCAGCAGGTCCGGGTCGCCGTCGATGACCGCGCGGACGGGACGGTCCAGGTGCTGGTCCAGCGCGGCGCAGACCTCGTCCAGGGCGGCGGCGAACCGCGGTTCGGCCGCGGCGAGGTCGCGCCCCATGCCGGGTCGCTGCGCCCCCTGGCCGGGGAAGACCAGGGCCAGCCTGCCCTCGGTGGCCGTGCCGGTGATCACCGCCGGGGTGTCCTGCCCGGCGGCGAGCGCCGCGGGGGCGTCGCGGTGGAGCACCACGGCGCGCTGTTCGAACGGGGTACGTCTGGCCGCCGCGGCCGCCGCCGCGCGGGTGGGCAGGTCGGGGTGGGCGCGCAGGTAGGCGTCGACGCGTCGGGCCTGCTCGCGCAGCGCGGGGACGGTCCGCGCGGACAGCACCAGCGGCGCCGGCCCGGCCTCCCGGTCGGGCGGCCCGGCGGGCTCGTCCCGCGGTGCCTCCTCGACGATCACGTGGGCGTTGGTGCCGCTGATCCCGAACGAGGACACCGCCGCGCGGCGTGGCCGGGCACCGGCCGGCCACGGTTGCTCCTCGGTGAGCAGCCGCAGCGGGCCGGCGGACCAGTCCACGTACGGGGTGGGCTCGTCGACGTGCAGCGTGCGGGGCAGCCGGTCGTGCCGCAACGCCAGCACCAGCTTGATGACGCCGGCCACGCCGGCCGCCGCCTGGGTGTGTCCGATGTTCGACTTCACGGAGCCGAGCCAGAGCGGGCGTTGCCGGCCGGGGCCGTACGCGGCGGTCAGCGCCTGCGCCTCGATCGGGTCGCCCAGCCGGGTGCCGGTGCCGTGCGCCTCCACCGCGTCCACGTCGCGGGCGTCGAGTCCCGCGTCGGCGAGCGCGTCGGCGATCAGGCGTTGCTGGGAGGGGCCGTTCGGCGCGGTGAGGCCGTTGGACGCCCCGTCGGAGTTGACCGCGCTGCCGCGCAGGATCGCCAGGACGCGTCGGCCGTGGCGGCGTGCGTCGGCGAGCCGTTCGAGGACCAGCACACCGGCGCCCTCGGCCCAGCCGGTCCCGTCGGCGGACGCGGCGAACGACCGGCACCGGCCGTCCGGGGACAGCCCGCGCTGGCGGCTGAACTCGGTGAACACCAGCGGCGTCCCGATCACGGTGACGCCGCCGGCCAGTGCGAGGTCACACTCGCCGGTACGCAGCGAGCGGGCCGCCAGGTGCAGCGCCACCAGCGACGACGAGCAGGCGGTGTCGACCGAGAGCGAGGGCCCCTCCAGGCCCAGCGTGTAGGACACCCGGCCGGAGACGATGCTGGACGCGTTGCCGGCCATCAGGAAGCCGGCGACCTCCGGCGGGATCGCGCCGAGGCGCGGGGCGTAGTCGCCGGCGACGACGCCGGTGTACACGCCGGTGCGGCTCCCGCGCAGCGTGCGCGGGTCGATGCCGGCGCGCTCCAGCGCCTCCCAGGAGATCTCCAGCATCAGCCGCTGTTGCGGGTCGGTGGCCAGCGCCTCCCGGGGCGACAGGCCGAAGAACCCGGCGTCGAAGTCGCCGGCGTCGTAGAGGAATCCGCCGTGGCGGGCGTAGGTGGAGCCTGGGTGGTCGGGGTCGGGGTGGAACACCTGCGGGTCCCAGCCCCGGTCGGTCGGGAACGGCCCCACGCCGTCGCGGCCGTCGGCCAGCAGGGCCCAGAAGTCCTCGGGGGTGGCCGCCCCGCCCGGGAACCGGCAGGCCATCGCCACGATGGCGATCGGCTCGGACCCCGACGGGGTGCCGTCCGGCCTCTCGGCGGCCCCTGGCGTCACGGCGGCCGGTTCCGGTTCTCCGTCCCGGCTGCCGACCTGCTCGGCCAGGTATCCGGCCAGGGCCGCCGGGCTGGGGTAGTCGAAGGCGAGGGTGCCGGACAGTTGGAGCCCGCTCGCCTCCGAGAGCCGGTCAGCCAGTTCGAGTGCGGTCAGTGAGTCGAAGCCCAGGTCGGCGAAGGCGCCGTCGGGGGTGACGTCACCACGCGGCCGACCGAGCACCTCGGCCGCCTGGCCGCGTACGAGATCCAGCCACCACTGCCTCTCGGAGTCACCCATCCAGGCGGCCGCCTTCCGCGATCGTCGACGCTGGTGCCGCGGTCAGCCACCGGGCAGCGGTCATCCTGCATCGACGACGGCGGCCAGCACAATCGACCGTACGGACTCCACAAAGGAGGCTCTGGTCTTTCGCCGACCGCCGTGTCTAGGCTGTCCCGCATGATTCTGGCGGTAATCCGGTGAGCCGGTTCGTCGACGCCGTCGTGGCCACCGCGGTGCGCTCGCCGCGCGGCATGGTCACCGGCGCCCCCGCGAACCCGAGGCGGCGCAGCTGGGGGCAGTTGCACGAGGCGGCCCGGCGCACCGCGGCGGCGCTGGTCGACGGCGGGCTGGCGGCCCGTCAGGCGGTCGCGGTCCTGGCCGGTGACCCGGCGGAGGTCGCGCGGGCCGCCCAGGGGACGTGGCTGGCCGGCGGCAGCGTGACCATGCTGCACCAGCCGACCCCGCGGACCGACCTGTCGGTCTGGCGCGACGACACGCTGCGCGTCCTGCGCATGATCGACGCGCGTCTGGTGCTGGTGGGCGCCCCGTTCGAGGCGATGGCCCGCGTGCTGCGCGAGCAGGGCATCCCCCATCGGATGATCGGCGACCTGGACAGCGACCGGGAGTTCACGGTGGTGCCCGCCGCCGAGGACGACACCGCGCTGCTCCAGTTGACCAGCGGCTCGACCGCCGAACCGAAGGCGGTGCGGATCACCCACCGCAACATCCACACCAATCTCGTCGACACCAGCGCCCACCTCGAGTGCGGCGAGAACGACGTGCTGGTCAGCTGGCTGCCGTTGTTCCACGACATGGGCATGGTCGGCTGCCTGCTGCTGCCCATGTTCAGCGGCATCGACCTGGTCATGGTCACTCCGGCGGAGTTCCTCGGCCGTCCGATGGTGTGGGCGGAGCTGATGAGCCGGTACGGCGGCACGATCACGGCGGCGCCGAACTTCGCGTACGCGATCCTGGCCCGGCAGCTCGCCCGCGCCGACGCCGGGTCGCTCGACCTGTCCCGGTTGAAGTCCCTGTGCAACGGCGCGGAGCCGATCGACCCGTCCACGGTGGAGGCGTTCGTCGCGGCCGGCGTGCGGTTCGGCCTGCGGCCCGAGGCGGTGAACTGCTGCTACGGCGCGGCGGAGAGCGCACTGGTCATCTCGCTGTCGGCGCTGTCGGAGCCGATGCTCCTCGACACCGTCGACGCCCTGGAGCTGGAGAAGAACCGGCGGGCGGTACCGGCCGGCGACGACCACCCGACGGGCGTCCGCCGGCTGCCCATGCTCGGCGTCGCCCTCCCGAGTGTGGCCGTGCGGGTCGTGGACGACTCCGGCGCCGAGCTGGACGACCGTGAGGTGGGCCGGTTGCAGCTGCGCGGCGAGTCGGTGACGAGGAGCTACCTCACCGAGGACGGTCCGGCCCCGGCCCTGGACGACGACGGGTGGTTGGACATCGGCGACGAGGGCTACCTGGTCGACGGCCAGATCGTGGTCTGCGGGCGCCGCAAGGACGTCATCATCATGGGCGGGCGCAACATCTACCCCACGGACATCGAGCGTGCGGCCGCCGGGGTCGACGGCGTCCGGGACGGCAACGTCGCGGCGGTGCGGCTGCTGGCCGGCGACGGTGTGCTTCGGGAGTCGTTCGCGGTGCTGGTCGAGTCACGGCTCGTCGGTGACCCGGCGGCCGAGCGGGCACTGTCGGACGCCGTCGCCAACCGGATCGTCGCCGACGTCGACGCCCGTCCGGCGGAGGTCGTGGTGCTGCCGCCGGGCAGCCTGCCGAAGACACCGTCGGGCAAGCTGCGCCGCGCGGCGGCCCGCTCGCTGCTGTCCCGTTGACCACCCGCCGCCGGAGGAGATCCCGTGCGATCGCTTGACCAGGCCCGCGCTCTGTGCGAGTCGTACCTGCCGGGGCTGCTCGACGGGTTGTCGAAGGTCCCGTTCGCGCAACGGGAGTCCTCCGGCGGCGCCACCCTGCCGGTGTTCCGGGCCAGCGGCGGCCCGAGCCTGGTGATTCCGAAGGACTACGGCGGGCTCGGCGCGTCCCCGTTGGAGGCGGTACGGGTCACCCGCGCCATCGGCGCCCACGCCCCGTCGCTGGCGGTCGCGACCACGATGCACCACTTCTCCGTGGCGACGCTGTTCACCTTCGCCGAGAGCATCAAGAACTCGGGCATGGAGTGGGCTCTGCTGGAGGCGATCACCAGCCGCAACCTGCTGGTCTCCTCGGGCTTCGCCGAGGGTCGCCCGGCCCAGGGGATCCTCTCCCCCACGATGACGGCGACGCCGGTGGACGGCGGCTACCGGATCAACGGGTCGAAGAGGCCGTGCAGCCTGAGCCACTCCATGGACCTGCTGACGGCCAGCGTGGCGGTGCCCGCGCCCGACGGCGGTCAGCAGACGGCCTTCCTGCTCATGCCGGCCACGCTGCGCGGCGTCACGCGGCACCCGTTCTGGGGCAGCAGCGTGCTCGCCGGCGCGGAGAGCGACGAGGTCCGGCTGACCGACGTGTTCATCGAGGAGGAGCTGGTCATCCCGACCGAGAACGGCCCGGACGGGATGCTCGACGACCTGCAGACGGTCGGGTTCATCTGGTTCGAGCTGCTCATCACCGCGTCGTACCTGGGCATGGCCAGCGCGCTCGTCGAACGCGCGTTGGCCGGCGGGCGCGGCGCGGCCACCGACCGCGCTGCGCTGGGCACCCGGCTGGAGACGGCGACCCAGCTGCTGGAGGGTGCGGCCCGCGCCATGCAGGCCGGCGAGACGGACAACGACGCGCTGGCCCGGGTCCTGATGGCCCGCTACGGGGCGCAGGACGCCATCACCGACGCCGCCCGTCAGGCGGTGGAAATGCTCGGCGGCATGTCGTTCATCCGCTCCCCCGAGGTGGCGTACCTGGTCGCGGCGTGCCAGTGCGCCGCGTTCCACCCGCCGTCGCGGGGCAGCGTCGCGTCGCCGCTGGTCGACTATCTGGACGGCACCCGCCCGTTCATCATGGACGACGCCGCCCCGGCGCCGGCCGCACCCCCACCGGGCCCGCAGGTGGTGCAGACAGCGGCGGTGCGGACAGCGCCGGCGCCGCAGGCGCCCGTGGGCCCGCCGGTCGGCGCGCCCGCGCCCGGCCCCGCGGTCGAGCCGGTCCAGGCCCCGGCCTCCCCCCGGCCCGCCGAGGCCGCGGCGCCGGTCACCGTGCCCGGCCCGCGCCCGCAGCCGGTGGTCACCTACAGCCCGCAGCCCGCCGCCCCCCGCGCCGACGGGCGGTCGGGTATGACGGCGGACGACGCCGCCGACTGGGATCAGGCATCGTCCCTGTTCGACGGCGCGGAGGGGATCCGGCTCACCGCACGCGACTGCGACCTGCGGTACTGGTTCGCCAACGTCCCGCAGCGCACGCTGCGCGGTAACATCGTCGGCTACCCGCCGGAGCTGGTGACCCCGGACTTCCTCCACGAGCCGGGCCCGCTGCGGGACGCGCTGGTCCAGGAGGTCGCGTTCCGGGCGCTGGCCGAGGAACGGGCGGCCCGCGCGATCGGTCACATCGTGGCGTGCGCGCCGGACTCCGCGACGGCGGAGTTCTACGCCACCCAGCTGATGGACGAGACCCGGCACGCGATGATTTTCCGGAACCACCTGCGGAACCTCGGCGTCGACGAGCGGGACGTCGCCGCCGTCATCGCCCGGCAGACCGCGCACGACAAGGCGGCCATCCTCGATCCGTTGGAGGAGTACGGCATGCCGATCGTGCGCGAGCAACAGGACTTCGTCGGCGGCGTGGTGCTGCTGACGATCCTGGTCGAAGGGTTCCTCGCCCCGTCGTTCGAGCTCAGCGAGCGCAAGTGGCGCCCGCTGGACCCCCGGATGGCGGACATGGAGAAGGGCGCCGCCATCGACGAGGTGCGCCACCTGGCCGTTGGCACGTCGATCATCCGGGAGCACCTGCAGCGGCACCCCGACGAGAAGGACCGCCTCGTCGAGCTCATCCGCGACGGCATGCGGCTGTGGGAGCAGTTGCCGGTGTCCGACCAGCTCACCCGGTGGGAGAACTGGTTCCAGGAGGGCATCGCGCCGCACCTGGCGACGATCGGCGACTACGAGGTCTGGGACGGGCGGCGGCTGGTGGACACCACGCCGGAGGAGCGCATCGAGAAGGCCGTCGAGGTCACCAGCATCGTGCACTCCACCCGCCTCACCGACATGGGCCTCGGCCGCGCGTTGATCTATTGACGGTCCCCGGGCGGGGGCGACGCGGGTCTCCCCGGCGGCGGCGGGAGGCCCTACGCCGCCGCGCGTTCCCCGTCCGGGTGGCCGCTCTCCGGGCGGATTCCCCACCGGTTGTAGAGCGGCCGCAGCGGCCCGGGCACCCACCAGTTGAGCCGGCCGAGCAGCCGCATCGCGGCCGGCATCAACAGCGCCCGGACGATGGTGGCGTCGACGACGACGGCGAGCGCGAGCCCGATGCCGATGATCTTGACGACGAGCACGCTCGCGGTCGCGAACGACACGATCACCACCACCAGCAGCAGCGCGGCGCTGGTGATGATCCGGCCCGACCGCTGCAGCCCGACCGCGACCGCCTCGGTGTTGTCGCCGCTGAGGTCGTAGTGCTCGCGGATGCGCGAGAGCAGGAACACCTCGTAGTCCATGGACAGGCCGAACGCGACGGCGAAGATCAGGATGGGCTGCACCACGTCGATGTTGCCGGTGGAGGTGAACCGCAGCAGCCCGGCGAGGTGGCCGTCCTGGAAGACCCACACCACCGCGCCGAACGCCGCGGTCAGGCTGAGCACGTTCATCAGGATCGCCTTGACCGGCAGCACCAGCGAGCCGAAGGACAGGAACAACAGCACGAACGTGGTGACCACGACGAGCAGTGCCATCCACGGCAGCCGCTGCGCCAGCATGTCCATCAGGTCGGCGAACCCGGCGGCGTCACCGCCGACCAGCACGGTGCCGGAGGGCGGCGGCTCCACGCCGCGCACCGCGTCGACCAGATCCCGCCCCTGCTCGGAGATCGGTTCGGCGTCGAACCGGACGGTGATCCGCGCGGTGTCGCCGGCCAGGCCGGTGAGGTCCGCCTGCCGCACGCCGGGCAGCGCCGCCACCCGGTCGGTGTACGCGGCGAGTTCCTCCCGGCCGGGAGAACCGGTGGCTGGGCCGTCCAGGGTGACGATGGCCTCGATCGGCCGGGTGACGCTGTCCGGGAACGACCGCTCGATGGTGTCCTGGACCTGCCGGCTCGCCGCCGAGGTCGGCAGCACCCGGGTGTCCAGCCAGCCGTAGGAGATGCGCAGGAACGGCAGCCCGAGGACCACCAGCAGGGCGATGACCGCGCCACCGACCAGTACGGGCCGGCGCATCACGGTCCGCGCGATCCGCGCCCACGCCCCGGAGTTCGGGTCGGGCTCGGCCGGCCCGCGGCGGCGCTCCCGCAGCCGCGTACCGAGCAGGGCCAGCATCGCCGCCATCACGGTCATCGCGAAGAACCCTGCCAGCAGCACCGCGGCGACCCCACCGACCGCGATGGACCGGAGGAACACCTGCGGGAAGACGGCCAGGCTGGCCAACGCGAGCGCGACGGTCACCGCGGACACGACGATGGTCCGGCCCGCGGTGACCATGGTCCGCCGCAAGGCCGCCGGGACGGGGTGACCCGCGAGTTCCTCCCGGAAGCGGCTGACCATGAACAGGCTGTAGTCGACGGCCAGCCCGAGGCCGAGCAGCGTGACCACGTTGACCGCGAAGATCGAGATGTCGGTGAACTGGGCCAGCAGCCGCAGGCCGGCCAGCGAACCCACGATCGCCAGCACCCCGACCACGATCGGCAGCAGCGCCGCCAGCAGGTTCCGGAAGATGAGCACCAGCAGCAGGAACAGGATCGGCAACGCCAGCGCCTCGGCGCGGGTCAGGTCCGCCCTGCTCTGGCTGTTCACGTCGTCGATCAGCGCCAGCGGCCCCCCGACGGTGACGTCGAGGTCCGGGCTGGTCAGGCTGTCCTTGACGGCCAGGTAGTTGGTGAGGCGTTCGTTCTCCGTGGCCCCGGCGACCTGCGCCGCCGCGAACGTCTCGCGCCGGTCGGTGCTGACCAGGGCGGGAACCCTGGCCCGCCAGTAGTCGGTCACGCCCTCGATCCGGTCCGCGGGGAGCCTGTCGAGGACGCGCCGGGCGGCGTCGGCGTACGCGGGGTCCTCCACCGTCCACCGGTCGCTGCCGAACAGCACGACCACGTCCGCGTCGTTGCGTCCGAGCGCCTTCCGTTCGGCCTCGTCGGCGCGGGAGCTCTCACTCGCCGCGTAGGTGAACCCGCCGGCGGCCAGGTCGTCGAACGCCCCGGCTCCCCAGGCGCCCGCGCCGACCGGGAACACCGCGGCGGCGGCGATCACCCACCAGCGTGCCCGGTACGCGAGCCGGCCGAGGAGATCCAACATCACGACTACCCTTCGCTCGACCGCGGTGCTCCGGAATCGGCACGGCGGAGGTGGCCGCCGCGACCCGAACGACGCGGCGCCGGCACAGCCGGAACCGGCGCCGCGTCGATGTGTTCAGCGGATGGCGGTGGTCAGGTCCAGCGCCCGATGCCGATGGCCTGCGCATCGGAGAGCAGCTTCTCCCGGAGCGCGACCCGGCGGATCTTCCACGTCCCGGTGCGCGGGAACTCGTCCCACTTTATCTGGATCGGCGGGGCCATCGGGCTCAGGTCGGCGACCGCGCGTTCCCAGTCGGCCTTGTCCAGCGGGACGTCGTCCGCCGTGCTGACCACGGGTACCGGCAGGCCGCCGGCGACCGGCAGGACGATCACCTCGGTGGTGTAGTCGATCCGGTCGAGGATCAGGTCCTCGAACTCGATCGCGCTGCCGCCGGGGATCCGGTCGATCTCCCGGTCCACGATCCGCACGGCGCCCCACTTGTTGATGATCGCGAGGTCGCCGGTGTTCCACCACCGGCCGTTGCACTTCAGGTCGTGCCGGTCCTGCTCGCCGACGTAGGCCAGGCACCGGCCCGGCTGGTCGATCTCGATCAGGCCCACCTGGCCGCGCGGGACCTCCTTGCCGGTCTCCGGGTCCACCGCGCGCATCTTGGCGTGGAACGGGATGGGCCAGCCGATCAGCTGCGTCGGCGACGGCCGGTGCCCCTTGCGGCGCACCACGAAGCGGAAGAACGGCCGGATGCACAGCGCGCCGTTCTCGCTCTGGCTCCACGACTGGACCCAGATCGGGAACCGACGCTTGGTGGCGGCCATGAACGTGCGGATCGTCCGGGTGTGGATGGCGTCGAAGGAGTTGACGTACTCCCGCACGTTGCTGAACAGTCCGGCGGGGTCGCGGGCCAGCGGCTCCCAGGCGAGGTAGATGTTCGGCAGCGCCTCCACCAGCGTCGGCTTGTGTTCGGCCAGCAGCTCCCGGATCCGGGGCGAGAGCGGGTCGGACAGGTAGAGCACCCGCGGGCCGACCGCGGCCATCGCCAACTGCATCGTGGTGAGCCGTTCGTGCGTGTACGGGTCGCAGAACGCCACCGTGTCGCTGCGCCGCAGGCCGAACCGCGGCCACCGCTCGGTCTCCACGATCGCCATCGCGTAGATGGACTCGGCGGAGTGCATGACCAGCTTCGGAATGCCGGTGGTGCCGGAGGTGTGGGTGATGACCACC
Source organism: Micromonospora sp. B11E3 (assembly GCF_039871625.1). Taxonomy (NCBI): domain Bacteria; kingdom Bacillati; phylum Actinomycetota; class Actinomycetes; order Micromonosporales; family Micromonosporaceae; genus Micromonospora; species Micromonospora sp. B11E3. The sequence goes on from NZ_JBDPMC010000104.1 coordinate 16,431, forward strand.
GGCTCCTTGAATTCCCGCATGTTCGGCTGGACCGGCGGCGCGTCCTTGAAATCGTCCAGGTGCAGCACGTCCGGCCGGTCCGCGACCGCGTCGACGCTGATCGTCCGTACGGTGAGGTCCGCCACCACCGCCGGGGTGATGCCGCACTTGTCGAGGTGCTTCTGGTCGGTCAACAGGAACGGCCGCTCCAGCCGCTCCAGCATCGGAATCATCGCCTCGGGCCCGTACGAGCCGGAGAACATGCAGGGAATGGCGCCGATGCGGGCGATGGCGCACCCGAGGATGACGATGTCCAGGTGGTTCTGCTTGAGGATCGCCACCCGGTCCCACGGTCGCACGCCCGCCTTGTGCAGCCAGGCCGCGGCGCGGTCGACGAGTTCCGCCCACTGGGTGTAGGTGCGGGCCTCGGCGCCGTCGGGGTCGATGTCCGGCGGGCGGTCGACGATCACCAGCTCGTCCGGCGCGGTCTTGGCCGCCACGTGCCAGGTCTCGCCCATCTTGGAGTGCTTCGGTACGCGCGAGAAGGGGCTCAGCCGACGGCGCCAGCGAGTGGGCGTGAACTCAGTGAGAAACCGCGGAATGGGCCGCTGCGGCTCGACATCGTCGCCGGTGACCGTCGAATCGGCAGGTGAGGCCACGAGCACGTCCTCCTGTTGTCGGGGCGTGGGAGATCGGCTGACGAGGAAAAGATCATCGGCCGTCCAATTGGCCGGTAACGATATCGACATTGTTCGGCGCAGACCAGATCTGGGTGGCTGGAAAACCACCCCGAACGCATCCGACCTCCGGGCCGTCCGACCAGTGTGGACAGATTGACGACCGGCCATAATGCCCCGTCGGCGACCTGGCGGGACCGGGATTCCACGGGCGCCGACCACCCCGGAGACCCTCGCACCCGCGAGCCACGACACACCCGACCGTTGGGACGCGTGTTCGACACGCCGTTTACCGCGTGACTCCGCCCGGTTGCGGAACGTAGGCTCGGCTGGCGCGGGTCCTCCCCGCCGCACCGGAGGCGCCGACTCCCGTCAGCACCCGTTCCCGGCGGCACGCCGGGCGCGGCTGTGGCTGCTGCACCGGCTCATGGCCGAACGCGACTCCGCCCCCGAGCTGCGCTCCTACGGGCTGCGCCGGTTCCTCCTCGACCAGTACGACCGGGTCATGGGGGTGGAGACCGACATCCAGCTCGCGCTCGCCCGGCGGGTCACCACGACGACCACGGTCGGGGCGATGATCGCCGGAGCCGCCACCGCCGTGGTCTACGTCCTGCTCGGGCTGCTGCTGATCGACGGGCAGATCCCCCTCGCCGCCGCTACCTGCGTCGTCGCCGTGCAGTCCGCGCAACGGTCCCTGTCCGTCGTCACCTTCCAAATCGACGGCGTCTACACCGAGGGCCAACACTTCCGTGACTACACCGGGTTCATGGACCGCGCCACCGCCTACCTGCCCGACCCGGCCGCCGACGCCACGGACGGCCTGGTTCCCGACCGGCTGCGTGAGGTGACCGTCGACGCCGTCAGCCTGCGCTACCCCGACCGCGACGTCCCAGCCGTCGACCACGTGACGCTCACAATCGAAGCCGGGCAGACGGTGGCGTTCGTCGGGGGAGAACGGCTCCGGCAAGTCGACCCTCGCCGCGATGATCGCCACCCTCAGGGCGCCCAGCGAGGGCAGCATCTGCTGGAACGGCCGGCCGCTGTCCGAGTGGGACGCCGACGCGCTGCGCGCCCGCATCGCGGTCGTCACGCAGGAGTACCACAAGTGGCCGTTCACCGCCGCGACGAACGTCGCCATCGGCGACGTCGACACCGAGCCCCAACAGGACCGGATCGAGGCCGCCGCCGCCCGCGCCGTCGCCCACGACATGATCACCGAACTGCCCCACGGGTACGAGACCCTGCTCGACCGCACCTTCGCCAACGGCCAGGACCTCTCCGGCGGGCAGTGGCAGCGCATCACCGCCGCCCGCGGGTTCCTCCGTGACGCCGAACTGCTGATCATGGACGAGCCGTCCTCCGCTCTCGACCCCCGCGCCGAGGACGCCCTCTTCCAGGCCATCCGCGACCGGCAGGGCCACGCCACCACGATCCTCATCACGCACCGCCTGGCCAACGTCCGTCTGTCAATCCCCTGAAAGCGTGGAGGGCTGTTTAAGCTGCCTGAGCCAGGCGGGCTTGGGCGATGAAGCGTTCGTAGTCGATGGGTGACATGCCGTCGCAGGCGCTGTGGCGTCGGCGGGTGTTGTAG
>NZ_JBDPMC010000105.1:0-18514 GCF_039871625.1 Micromonospora sp. B11E3
AACCCGGTAGCTAAGCCTTCCAGCGCCGATGGTACTGCACTCGGGAGGGTGTGGGAGAGTAGGACACCGCCGGACATTCTTTCGTTCAGGGCCACCCCGGTTGGGGTGGCCCTGAACGCATTTCCGGGTCGACGGCCGGGGCGGGACAGCGCGATGTCGGCGGCATGGCGGGGACGATGCCGGCGGGATACCGCGATGTCGGCGACATGGCTGGGTCTGCGCCCCGCCCGGACCCCACGCCGGTCGCGCTCATGGACGCCCGGGTCCTGCGGACGGGACCTCAGGCGAAGCGGGACGGGTCGCCGGCGCCGACCCGGACGATCTCGGGCTCGCCCTCGGAGAAGTCGACCACCGTGGTCGGCTCGGTGCCGCACTCGCCGGAGTCCACGACGGCGTCGACGGCGTGGTCGAGCCGTTCCTTGATCTCCCAGCCCTGCGTCATCGGCTCGTCGTCACCGGGCAGCAGCAGGGTGCTCGACAGCAGCGGCTCGCCGAGCTCGGTGAGGATGGCCTGGGCGACCACGTGCTCGGGGATGCGTACGCCGACGGTCTTCTTCTTCGGGTGCAGCAGCCGGCGCGGCACCTCCTTCGTCGCCGGCAGGATGAACGTGTAACTGCCGGGAGTGGCCGCCTTGACGGCGCGGAACACGGCGTTGCTGAGGTGCACGAACTGGCCGAGCTGCGCGAAGTCCCGGCACACCAGGGTGAAGTGGTGGCCGCTGTCGAGGTTCCGGATCTCCCGGATCCGGTCCATGCCCTCCTTGTTGCCGAGCCGACAGCCCAGCGCGAAGCACGAGTCGGTGGGGTACGCGATCAACCCGTCGCGGCGGATCAGGTCGACCACCTGACTGATGGTCCGGGGCTGCGGGTTGTCCGGGTGAACGTCCAGGTACTTCGCCATGAGCGGAAGTTTAGGCCGCCCCGTACTGTCGTCTTCCTGACACTGCCCAGGTCGCGACAGGTGTCGACGGTCATCGTTGTCTGCATGGTTGGTCGGGTTGGCGGTGCGGCTGCCGAACCTCTGCGCGCACGAGGGAATGCCGCGTACGACGCGGTCGCTCGGCGCCCCCCGATGCCGGGGCCCGTGCTGCTCACCGCGGTCACCTTCGTGGTCCTCGTGGTGCTCTTCGTCCTGGCCACCGTGCACCGGCTGGTGGACGAGGACGGTTCGATCGGCGCGGCCGTGTTCTTCGCTGTCATGGCGGTCGCCTGCGCGGCGGCGGCGCTTGGCCTGTCCGGGCGCCGGCCGTGGGCGCCGGTATCGGCGTACGTGCTGTCCGGGCTGCTCGCCACGGCCTCCCTCGGCATGTTCGGCGCGATCACGATCGTCGGGGTCGGCCTGCTGGCCTGGGTGCTCTGGGCACTCAACAGACGGGCGTCGCGGGAGTGGCTGACCGGGCCGCGCCGGCTCGGCTGACGCGGTGAGCATGGCGCGGTGACCGGTGGGCGGGGCGGCTGGGGGAGGGCCGCCGCCCCGCCCGGTCTCTGGTCAGCCCTGGACGGTCTCTGGTCAGCCCTGGACGGGCGCCGGCTCCTCGACCGGCGTCGGCCTCTCGACCGAGCAGGCCGCGGTCAGCAACGCCACCAGATCGTCGACGGTGTCCAGCGGGCGGCCGGGGCCGTTCAGGTCCACCTCGACGCCGTACTCCACCTCGATCGCGTCGACCAGGCGCAGCAGCCCGAGCGAGTCGACGCCGAGGGCGACCATGGAGCCTCCGGCGAGGACGTCGGCCGCGGGGACGTCACCCCCGGTGGCCTCGCTGACCAGCTCGGCGATCCGCTCGCGTAGTGCGCGGGTACCCATCAGAACTCCTTTCCGGACTGCCGGACGATCTCGGCGATCTCCGCGATGGTCGGGGTGTCGAAGAAGGCGTCCAGCGGCACCTCCACCCCGAGCCGCTGCTGGATCCGGCCGCTGATCCGGGTGATGGTCAGCGAGTGCCCGCCCAGGTCGAACAGGTCTTCGTGCAGGCCGATGTCGGGGATCCGTAGCACCTCCTGCCAGATCAGCCGCAGTTGCTCCACCACCGGGTCGTCGCCGTCCGCAACGGCGGGCGACGCGGCCCCGGGTGCCTCGCGGCCGGCGGCGCGGGCCGCCGGGGCCGGCAGGGCCGCCCGGTCGATCTTCCCGTTCGGGCCCAACGGCAGCCGGTCGAGCATCACCCAGTCGGTCGGCAGCACGGCCTGCGGCAGGCTCAGCGCCAGGTGCCGGCGCAGGTCGGGGGGCTCGACGGCGACGCCGGACCGTGGCACCACGTACGCGACGAGGCGGGGCTCGTCGGCGTCCGGGCGGAGCACCGCCGCCGCCCCGGCCACGCTGGGGTGGTCGAGGAGGCGGGCGTCGATCTCGCCCAGTTCGATCCGGTGCCCGCGGATCTTGACCTGGTCGTCGGTGCGGCCGAGGAAGTCGATGCGCCCGTCGGGCAGCCACCGGCAGCGGTCGCCGGTGCGGTAGAGCCGCTCCCCGGCCGGCCCGAACGGATCGGGCACGAACCGCTCGGCGGTGAGATCGTCCCGGCCCAGGTAGCCGTCGGCCAGCCCGGCGCCGCCCAGGTACAGCTCGCCCGGCACCCCGATCGGCGACGGCGCCAGCCGGGTTGCTCCCGCTGCTGGTCCGCGCCGGCGTCGGCGACGGCGCCCAGGCCGCCCGGGACGCCGCGGGCCGGCTCGGCGACATCGCGTTCGACCACGCCGCCGAGTGGCCGCTGCGGGTCGCGCTGATCACGGTGGACGACCTGGTCCGGCAGGTGGTGGTGGTGTTCAGCCACTCCACGGCGGACGCGCACGCCGCCGAACTGGTGCTGCGGGACCTGCGGCTCATCCTGCTGCGCGGGGGACTGCCCACCGCGCCCGGACCGCAGTCGGTGGACGTGGCGCGGCTGCAGCACGGGGCTGACCGGGGGCGCTCGGAGCGGTCGGTGGGGCACTGGCTGTGCGAGTTCCAGCGGCTGCCCCGGCAGCCGCTGGGGCCGGGCGGACCGGGACTGGAGCCCCCGCTGCGCCGGGGTGTGCTGGTTTCCTCGGCCGTCGACACGGCGGCCCGGCTGATCGCCGCCCGGCACCGGGTCAGTGTCTCCGCGGTGCTGTTGGCCGGCGTGACGGCGCTGGCGGCCGGCGGTTCGGGGCGGGAAGTGTGCGGCCTTTTTCCGATGGCGCACAATCGGTTCCGCGCCGGGGTACGCGAATGCGGTCGCAAATCTCGGCCAGATCGGTTTCTGCGTGGTGGACCTGGCGGGGCGGCCCGATTTCGCCGAGCTGTTGTCCCGCGTGTGGGCGGCGTCCCTGGACGGCCTGCGGCACGCCTATTACGACCCGCCCGCGCTGCGCCGGGCATTCGAGGAACTCGGCGTGGACTACGCCTCGGCGTTCCTGCCGCACTACTATTTCAACGACGTGCGGCTGCCGGCGGGCGGCGTGGACCCGGTGCCCGAGGCGTCCCGGGGCGAGCTGCGGTCGGCCGTGGCGCGCAGCACCTTCTCCTGGACGGCCGGGCTGAACCAGGCGTCCTGGCACCTGCTGACCCACGTGGTCGACGAGCCGGGCGGCATCGGCGTCACGCTCACCGTCGACACCCGGCACATCGCGCCGGACACGGTCGAGCCGTTCCTGCGAGGGCTGGAGGAGTTGCTGGTGGAGGCCGCCTTCGGCGACGTGCCGTGGCCGTGGTCGCCGCGCGGCGACGCGCCTCCCCTCGTGGCGGCGCTCGCCGAGGAGACGGCGTACGCGGAGTTCCACGGCGGGCGGGACGCCGCCGGGCCGCTCACCTGGGGGCAGCGGGCGATGTGGCGGTCCGTCGAGGAGTTCGCGTCCCCCGCCGCGTACCGGGTGCTGACCCTGCCCCGGACCCTGGCCTTCTCCGCGCGGGCCGACATCGCCGTGCCGCGGGCGCTGCGGGCGGTCGGCGCGCTGGTCGCCCGGCACGAGTCGCTGCGTACCCGGGTTCGCCCGCGGGACGGGGAGCTGCGCCAGGTGGCGGCGTCGGCGGGGCGGCTGCCCGTCCTCGTCCACGCCGTGCCCCGGCCGGCGGACGACCCGGAGGGCCGGTGCGCCGCGGCGGCGCTGGCCGCGCGGCTCGCCGAGCCGCGCTTCGACCACGCCGCCGAATGGCCGCTGCGGGTCGCGCTGGTCACCGTCGAGGACCGGGTACGGCAGGTCGTGGCGGTGTTCAGTCACTCCACGGTCGACTTCCACGCCGCCGAGACCGTGCTGCGCGACCTGCGGCTGCTCGTGCTGCGCGGGTCGCTGGACACCCCGCCCGGCCTCCAGTCGCTGGACCTCGCCGAGCGGGAGCGCGGCGTCGAGCGGCGGCGCTCGGAGCGGGCGGTGGCGTACTGGATGCGGCAGTTCTCCGGGCTGCCGGCGTTCGTGGCGGATCCGACGGGACCCGGGCTGGCCCCCCGCCACCGGCGGGGCTCGCTGGTGTCCGAGGCGGCGCACCACGCGGCTCGGCTCGTCGCCGCCCGGCACGACGTCAGCAGCTCCACGGCCCTGCTGGCGGCGATCGCGGCCGCGGTCACGGCGGACAGCGGGCGGGACGGCTGCGGGCTGATCCTCATGGCGAACAACCGTTTCCCGCCCGGGTACGACCGGGCGGTCGGCACCCTCAACCAGATCGCGCTCTGCCGGCTCGACCTGGCCGACCGGCCGGGCTTCGTCGAGCTGCTGTCCCGGGCCAGGCGGGCGGCCCTGGACGCCTACCGGCACGCCTACTACGACCCGGCCGCGTTCGAGCGCGCCTTCACCGAGCTGGGCCACGACCACCGGAGCGTGCTGGCATCCCTGTGCTACCTCAACGACGTCCGGCTGTCGCAGGACGTCGACGCCGGCGGGACGGGCCCGGACGAGGCCGCCCTGCGGGCGATGGCGGCCCGTGGCGGGTTCCGCTGGCTGGAGGGGCTGGACGGGTTCGCCTGGCGCTGCCGGATCCAGGTGCTCGACGCTCCCGGGGCGGTCGAGCTGGTGGTCACGGCCGACACCCGGTACCTGCCGCCGGAGCGGGCCGAGCGGTTGCTGCGCGCCGTCGAGGCGCTGTTGGTCGAGGCGGCGTTCCGCGACGTGCCCTGGCCGTGGTCGCCGACCCCGTACGCGGCGCCACCCGCTGACGCCCCGGCGGCCGGGTTCTGCGACCGGTTTGCCGGCCGCGCGTCCATAACGCCGACGGTATGACCCAGAGCGGATGCCCGCTAAATACATAGATGTCAATATGATGATCCGCAATCCTGAATCAGGTGCGCTCACGAGGCGCGCCGGTCGTGATGCGGAGGAAACACATGGTTCGCTGGCGCAGACTCACCGGCCTCCTGGCCGCCGCGCTGGCCGCGGTGACCGCGGGCAGCCTCACCGTTGCGGCACCCGCCGCCGCGGCCGACGACACCGTCACGCCGTACGTCGTGGGCGGCACCCTCGCCGCCCAGGGCGAGTTCCCGTGGATGGTGCGGCTCTCGATGGGCTGCGGCGGCGCGCTCTACAGCCCCCGGCTCGTGCTCACCGCCGCGCACTGCGTGGGCGCCACCGGCACCAACACCAGCATCACCGCGACGCTCGGCGTGGTCGACCTCCAGTCCGCCAGCCGGATCACCCGCACCTCCAACTACGTCTACCGGGCGCCCGGCTACAACGGTGCCGGCAAGGACTGGGCGCTGATCCGGCTGTCCAGCGCGGTCACCACCCTGCCCACGCTGAAGATCGCCAACACCACCGCCTACGACAACGGCACCTTCACCGTCGCCGGCTGGGGCGCCACCTACGAGGGCGGCCCGCAGCAGCGGTACCTGAGGAAGGCGAACGTCCCGTTCGTCAGCGACACCACCTGCAACTCCTACTACAGCGGCGACATCATCGCCGCCGAGGAGATCTGCGCCGGCTACTCCAGCGGCGGCGTGGACACCTGCCAGGGTGACTCCGGTGGCCCGATGTTCCGCCGCGACGCCGCCGGCGCCTGGATCCAGGTCGGCATCACCAGCTGGGGCTACGGCTGCGCCCGGCCCAACTTCCCCGGCGTCTACACCCAGGTGAGCTACTTCGCCTCGGCCATCGCCTCGGCCGCGGCGAGCCTGGGCGGCTGACCGCAGCACCGAACGGGCGGCCCGGCAGGTCACCAGCCGGGCCGCCCCCGCGTGCCTCCCGGCCCCCCGCTCGCGGGCCCGCGCCGGGGCCGGCCGGAGCCGTTCGCGCGCCCCGCGCCCGACGGCGGGAGCCGGTTTGGCCCGTCCGAATAGGATCGAGTCTCGTCGTTCGAGGGAGGGATGTCGACATGAGTCGGACGCTGCGGGTGGGTACGCCGATTCTGCTGCTCCTCCTGCTCGGCGCCGTCGCCTGGTACGCCTCGTACGCCACCACCGTTCTGGTGTGGGAGTTGCGTAAACTCCTGCCCTGGCTGGCGGCGCCGGCCCTGCTGGCCCTGCTCGCCGGGGCGCCGGCGACGGCGCGACTGCTCACCCACCGGCTTCGCGGACGCAGGCCCACGCCCGCGGCCGGCGCCACCGTCGTTCTCGGCTGGCTGGGCGCCGCAGTCGGGCTGGCCCTGGGCGCGCTCTGGCTGGTCTACGGCGAATACCTCCAGGACCGGGCGTACGTGACCACCATGCGGGTGGTGACCGACCCGGTCCCGGAGTTGACCGCCCGCGCGCCGTACCTGGTCGGCAAGGCGCAGGCCGCGCCCAACCTGGGCGACGTCACCGGCGAGATCACGGACGTGAGTTACCTGCCCGACTCGGACCGGTTCGCCGTTCTGGTGGAACGGCGCGGCTGGCTGACCGGTTACGAGGTCGGCCTGGTGCAGGAGGTGCCGCTCGGCGGCCACAGCCGGGCGCAGCAGCGGTGCGCGTTCGACGTGTCCGCCGCCGACGCGCGGATCGGCGGCTGGTTCACCCACAACCTCGGCCGGAAGATCTCCGCCGAGCGGCGCTGGGTCCGGTTCTCCGCCGACGACGCGTACGTCTACTGCCAGGGCGACACCCCCGTCGTGGTGGTGCCGCTCAAGCGGCAGTCCGGAGTCCTGGTGGTGACCGAGCGGCCAGCCGGTGTGGCGCTGTACGACGGCCGGACCGGGCGGGTCACGATCGCCGACGACACGACGAAGGTGCCCGGGCCGTCCTATCCGATCAGCCTGGCCGCCCGGCAGCGGGAGGGCACCGCAGCCGTCGGCGGGTTCGCCGACTGGTGGTTCGAGCGCAGCGGCTGGGACGCCTCCGAGGACGGCGCCAACGAGGGCAACGAGTCGGAGTTCACCCTGCGCTACCGCGACGGCGGTGGACGCAGCGCGTACGTCACCCCGCTCACGCCGCAGGGCGAAGCCAGTTCCGTGGTGGCCGTGTCGACCGTGCCGACCCGGCACTCCGGCGGCGGTCTCGCCCCGCTGACCGTGCACCGGCTCAGCCCGACCTGGTCGTCGCCGCAGGCGATCGTCGCCCTGATCAAGGCCGAGTACCGGGACGTCTGCTGCTGGAACGACGACCAGGTGTTCGAGGTGGTGCCGACCGGGGGCAGCACGTGGACCGCCACGATCGGCAGTGAGCAGAGCATCCGGTACCGGGTGGAGGGTCGGGGCCAGATCAACGGCCGGGAGGCGACCTGCCTGAAGAACGCCGACGGCAGCCTGGTCCGGTGCGCGTACGCCGCCCCCGGCTCGCCCGAGGAGCAGGAACTGCGCCGCCGGGAGGAGCAGAAGCAGCAGGAGGAGGCGGCGAACGGCGGCGCGGCCCCGGGCGACCTGACCGCCTACACCGACGAGCAGTTGGCCGAGCTGAACCGGCGGCTCTCCGACGAGGTCAACCGCCGCCTCAAAGAGCGGTAGCGGTCCCGGTCGGCCACCCCCATCTCATCGATGTTTGTGTCTTTCGCCGGTTCTGGCTCCATCTGACGGTGACCGGCCCCGCGGGCGGTATCTACCGCGCGGCGTCGCGCTCCTGAACACCGTCATCGCGTCGACCCGGTCCGCGGTTCACGCCGGGTCGGCGGTACCCCGTCGATGGGAGAAGCCTGTCATGGGCAACGTAGGGAGACGCGTCCGCCGCTCGGCGCTGGCCGTGCTCACGGGCGCGGCGCTGGCCGCCGTGCTGACGGTCACCGCGGCCGGCGCCGCGCCCGTCGTGGCGCAGCCGGACAAGGCCGCCGCCGTGGCGGCCCGCACCGACGTCTACATCCGGGACGTCGCCGCCGACGTCGGCGTCCAGCCGCACGGGTTCAACCCGCTGTGGGCCAGCCCCGACATCAAGGTCTGCTGGACCGCCGTCGAGTGCGCCGTCAGCCAGAACCCGCGCGTCGGCTTCACGAACTACATCTTCGTGAAGCTGCGCAACCCCGGCCCGTACGGCTCGGGCACCGACAGCGGTGTGCTGCGGGTCTACCGGACGACGCCCGGCGGCGGTGCGGTCTGGCCGATCCACTGGACCCAGATCGGCGCGGCCAACGTGATCGTCCCGGCGGGCACCACGACGGTGACGATCCCGTGGAACGGGGTGCCGGGGCCGGGCCACTTCTGCCTGCTGGCCCGCTGGGTGTCGCAGACCGACCCGATGAACTTCGAGGGCCCGGACGTCAGCATCAACACCCGCTACAACAACAACATCGCCTGGCGCAACGTCGACTCGGTGCGGATCATCGTGGGCGGGCCGGTGATCGTGCGGCCGTTCGCCATCGGCAACTCGCTGACCGTGCCGGCCAGGAGCGACCTGGTCTTCGCCCAGCCGGGCGAGCCGTTCCAGGGCGTGGGCGGCAGGGTCTTCGCCGACCTCGGCCAGACGCTGTTCGAGCGCTGGCGGGCCGGCGGCATGGTGGGCACGGGCGTCCGCCCGGTCGGCGGCACCCAGGTGGAGATCGTGGACCCGACAAAGGCCAGCATCGGCAACCTGCTGCTGAACCCCGGTGAGCGGGTCGAGTTCTCGCTCGGATTCACCGCCGCCGTCGCCTCCGACAAGGAGTTCGTGCTCGACGTGACCCAGTTCGGGCCGGACACGAGCGGCGCGGAACGGGCCGACCTCGGTGGCGTGGAGTACCTGATCAACGTCGGGGACAAGTAACCTCGCCGCTGCGGGCGGGGGCGCGGGCCGGTTGGCCCGCGCCCCCCTTCGCCGTGTGCGCCCGGGTCAGCGCAGGGAGACCCAGGCGGTGGCCACCGCGTACCCGGCCGTGCGGGCGCGGAGCTGGACCGGGCCGGGCGGGGGAGCGGCCAGCGAGAAGAAGCCGACCGCGTCGACCGGGGCCTCGTCGTACGTGCCGGACGCCGTCTGCGCGCTGACCCGGCCGCCACGCGGCGGGGAGAGCTGCCCGACGATCCCGGCCTCGCTCACCTCGACCTCCAGCACGACCGGGCCGCTGCGGAACGACAGCGTCCGGGTCGAGCCGGCCGACCGGGTCGAGCCCGCCGACCGGGTCAGCCCCGCCGGCTCGGCGTCGCACGCCGAGTCGAACGTCAGCTCCGCCAGCGTCAGCTCCGCGTCCACGTTCCGCCAGGTGAACGCCGCCCGAGCCGCGGTCAGGAACTCCTCCGGGACCGGCCCGGCGTCCCACAGTGCCGCGCCCAACTCCGCCGTCAGGGCGTCGTCATCGACCGGCGGCCACTGCTCCATCACGTTCACCCCCGTTCGTGCGAGTGGCAGGCGCCCCGAGGTACGGGGCGAGTGCCGGGCAGTCGCGCAGCCGGCGCAGGCAGCGGGCCTGGGTGGGCCCGATGCTACCGACCGGCACGCCCAGCCGCTCGGCGATCTCCCGGTAGCTGGGCGCCGGGTCGGCCGTCAGCAGGGCCAGCAGCGCCTGGCAGCGCGGCGGCAACTGTGCGAAGCCCTCCCGCAGCGCCTGCCGCCGCTCCGCGCGCAGCAGCTCCTCGTCCGGCGCCGCCGAGTCCGCGGCGCGGGAGAAGCCGTGGTACGCGTCGAGCGCGTCGTCGTACGGGTCGAAGGGCTGGGTGCGCCGGCCGAGGCGGGACAGCCGGTAGCACTCCCGCCGCGCCGTCGTCGCCAGCCACGCGGCCAGCGCCTCCGGGTCCCGCACCCGGGCCAGGTGCTCCACCAGGCGCAGCCAGACCGTCTGATTGACATCGGCGGCGTCGGGGCGGCTCAGGTCGTACGACCGGATCACCGAGTACACCAGCGGGGTGTACCGGCGGACCAGTTCGCCCCACGCCGACTCGTCCCCGCCGGCGGCGGCGGACACCAGGCTGGTCGCGCTCCGGTCGGTCACGACGACACCGCCCGCCCACTGTGCCGATGATTCGCTCGCTCACGCTCGCTCATGCCACCACCTCGCTGCGCTCGGCGTCGGCATGAGGCGTTGTCGCACTGTGCCGATGATTCGCTCGCTCACGCTCGCTCATGCCACCACCTCGCTGCGCTCGGCGTCGGCATGAGGCGTTGTCGCACTGTGCCGATGATTCGCTCGCTCACGCTCGCTCATGCCACGAGCACGCCGTAGTCGGGGTGCCAGCGGGGCGCCGCGAGCAGCGCCAGCCGTGCCGCGTCGGCGCTCAGGCCGCCGGCGGTCATCATGGCCGCGAGCCGGCCGGAGACGTAGGCGGTGGCGAACGAGGTGCCCGCCCAGGCGGCGAAGCCGTGGAAGACCCGGGTGGGCAGGCCGGGCAGCGGAAGTTGCCCCTCGACGTACGTGCTGTCGCGCTCGCCGACCGCGCAGGCGTCGATCCAGGGCCCGAATCCGCTGTAGACGGCCGGCACGAGGCCGCCGGAGCCCTGGCTGATCGCGGCGACCGCGACGACGCGGGACAGAGCCGCGGGCCAGACCGGGCGGCTGGTGCCGGCGTTGCCCGCCGCCGCGACCACGGCGCTCGTCGCGGGCAGCGCGGCCACGGCGTTGGCCAGGGGCAGCGAGGGCTGGTCGTCCTGGGTGAATCCGCCCAGGGACAGGTTGACCACGGAGACCTCCGGCGCGAGCCGGCCCATGGCGGCCACCACCGATGCCTCGTCGCCGACGCCGGTGGCGTTCAGCGCCTGCTCCGGGTCGACGCGTACCCCCGGCGCGGCCTGCCGGACCACCCCGGCGACGAAGGTGCCGTGCCCGCCCTGCGGGGCGAGGACGTCGGTGTGCACGTACAGCGGGTCCTCGTCGTCGGCCTGCGGCACGTACGCGCCGCCGAGCCACTGCGGGTGGAAGCCGCCGGCCAGCTGCCAGATGCCGGTGTCGCAGATCCCCACCGTGACGTCCTTGCCCTCACCGAGCCGGGCGCCGTCCGGCGGCGGCAGCGCGGCGGCCACGGCGGGCGGCCCGCCCGGGTTGCCCATGATGTTGCCCAGACCCAGCAGCACGTGGTGCGGCTGGACCTTCGGCACCGGCTGGCCGGGCCACTGCTGGGGGTCGCGCAGCACGGTCACGACCCCCGGGATGTCGGTCTCCCGGTCGAACAGCAACCGGGTGACGCCCGCGAAGCCGGCTCCCACGGTCACCACGTAACCCCGGGTGCGCAGCCAGGCGACGACCCGCTGGACGTCGGCGTTCGCGGCCAGCAGTTGCCGGGGCCGGTAGAGGAACTCCCGACCGGTGGCGGTGTGCCGGCGGACGTTCTTGTCGGCCGCCAGCGCCTCGTCGAACAGCCGCTGGTAGGCGGCGTCGTCGGCGCCGTCGCCGAGCGCGGGGACCGGGCGCAGCCCGGCACCGAGCGGCACCGCCGCCGCGGCGAGCGCGGACGCCGCCAGCAGCCGGCGTCGGGAGAGCCGGCCGGTGGGGTGCGGCGCGGTGGGGTGGTCAGGCGGCACGGGTCCTCCATGTGGTCGACAGGAGCGCCCGCCGGTAGCCGGCGCGGCCGAATTCCCCGGGGCATCGCCGATTCTTCCAAAGCATTGTTCAAAGTCAATGAGCTGAATGGTGGGCGCGGATTTCCGACAATTCCGCGTCGGTCGTCGACGTTGACGGGCCGCCGTCCGTCGTGGACTCTGTTGGGCATGCCCGACAGCACCGGTTCCGGTGCCGGGGCGGCCCAGGCGGCGCTCGACGCCGTCCAGCGCTACCCGCGCGAGGCGATCGCGATCGCCCAGCGGGTGCTTGCCGCCGGCCCCGCCGTCGGCGACGACGAGCGCTCCACCGCCGAACGAGCCATCGGCCTGGCCCTGCGGGAGCTCAACGACCTGCCCGGTGCGCTGCACCACCTGCGCCGGGCGGTGGGGGCCGCCGGCACGCCCCGGGTCCGGGCGCTGGCCCGGATGAGTCTGGGCTTCCTGTTGGCCAACGCCGGCCGCACGGGCGCGGCGCTGCGCGCCGTGACCGCCGCGCTGCCCCAGCTCGCCGGCTCCGACGCGGGGCGGGCCCGGATGCAGCGGGGCGTGGTGCTGCACTATCGGGGGCGGTACGACGAGGCGGTGCGCGACTACGGCCTGGCCATCGACATTGCCCAGCGCGAGGGCGATCTGCTGCTGGAGGCCCGGGCGCGCAACAACCGCGGGCTGCTCAACGCCCTCTGGGGCGCCGCCGGCGGCACGGAGGACGACCTCGCCCGGGCGGCGGCCATCTTCGGCCAGCTCGGGCTGGACCTGGCGGCGGCCGACGCCCGGTGGAACGGCGGGATCGCGGCTGGCCAGCGTGGCGACATCGCCGGCGCGCTGCGCTGCTTCGCCGCCGTCGACGAGGAGTACCGGCGGCTCGCCGTACCCCGGCCGGCGCTGCTGCTGGACCGGTTCGAGCTGCTGCTGTGGGTGCCGCTGGTCGACGAGGCGGTCGAGGTCGCGGCGGCGGCCGTACACGAGCTGCGCCGCCGCGGCATGGCCTCGGACCTCGCCGAGGCGCTGCTGGCGCAGGCCCGGGCGGCGCTGCTCGCCGGCGACGTGGACACCGCGACCAGCGCCGCCGCCGCGGCCCGGGCCCGGTTCCGTCGCCAGGGCCGCCGCACCTGGGCCGCCTTCGCGCGGCACGTCGAGCTGCGCGCCGAGTACCGCCGGGGCACCCGCTCGGCGCCGCTGCTCACGGCGATGGTGCGCACCGCCGACCAGCTCGACGCCACCGGGTGGCCGGGCCCGGCGCTGGCCACCCGCATCGAGGCGGGCCGGCTGGCCGCCGTGCTGGGTCGCCCCGGCCAGGCCCGGGATTTGTTGGCGGTGGCCGCCCGGGCCCGCCGCCGGGGCACCGCCGACCGGCGGGCGCAGGGCTGGTACGCCCTGGCGCTGTCCCGCCGGCTCGCCGGCGACGACCCGGGCGCGGCCCGGGCGCTGCGTCGGGGGCTGGCCGTGCTCGACCGGCACCGCACGTCGCTCGGGGCCACCGAGCTGCGTGCCCACAGCGGGACGCACGGGCAGGAGTTGGCGGCCGAGGGCCTGGACGTCGCGGTCCGGGCCGGCTCCCCGGCCCAGGTCCTGGCGTGGGCGGAGCGGTGGCGCGCCAACACGCTGCGGATGCGCCCCGCGCTGCCCCCCGACGATCCCGACCTCGTCGCGGCACTCGCCGAGCTGCGGCTGGTCAGTGGACTGATCGAGGACGAGGTGCTCGCCGGCCGCCCGGCGCACGCCCTGCGCGGCCGCCAGGCCCGGCTGGAGCAGCGTATCCGGGACCTGGCCCGGCGGGTGCCCGGCGGGGGCGACGTGGTGACCCCACCCGGCGTGGGCACCCTGGCCGAGCGGCTCGGCTCCCGGGTGCTGGTCGAGCTGGTTGCCCACGGCGACCGGCTGCGGGCGGTGCTGATCCGCGACGGCCGCGCCGGCCTGTACGAACTCGGCCCGCTCGCCGAGGCGGCGGACCTGGCCCGGCGGCACCGGTTCGGCCTCCGCCGGCTGGTAACCACGGGCGACTCGGCCGACGCGCGGGCGGGGGCCGCGCACGCCGCGGCGGCCCTGGACCGTCAGCTGTTCGACCCGTTGCGTCGGCGCCTGGCCGACCGGGACCTGGTGATCGTGCCGGTCGGGGCGCTGCACGCGGTGCCCTGGTCGGCGCTGCCGACGTGCGCCGGGCGGGCGGTCACGGTGGCCCCGTCGGCCACGGTGTGGCTGGGGGCGGACCGGCGGGCCGCGCCGGCGGGACCGCCGGTCCTGGCCGCCGGCCCACGTCTGCCGGCCGCGCACGCCGAGGTACGCCGGCTCGCGGAGGTGCTGCCGGGGGCGCGGACGCTCGCCGGGCCGGCCGCCACCGCCGCCGCGCTGACCGCGGCACTGGACGGGGCCGGGCTGGTGCACATCGCCGCCCACGGCACGTTCCGCGCCGACAACCCGCAGTTCTCCACCTTGGAGCTGGCCGACGGGCCGCTGTTCGCGTACGAGTGGGAGCGGGTGGCCCGCCCGCCCGGCTGCGTGGTGCTGTCCGCGTGCGACTCCGGCCTGACCGGGGTGCGCCCGGGCGACGAGGTCATGGGGTTCACCGCGGTGCTGCTGGCCCTCGGCGCCCGGTGCCTGGTCGCCACCGTGCTGCCGGTGCCGGCCGACCCCACCACCGTGCTGATGCTCGACCTGCACCGGCGGATGCGGGCCGGCGCCGGGCCGGCGCAGGCCCTCGCCGACGCGCAGCGGGCATTCGTCGCGGCCGGCGACGCGTCCGCCCTCGCCACCGCGGCGGCCTTCGTCTGCTTCGGGGCCGGCTGACCGACGCCAACCGTTGAGCAAAGCCGTTGCATCGATGTATATCTTTTCTGCGCCGCCACGGTCTTCTCGATCACCGACGGGCCGGCCCGCCGGCTCGCTGCTGCGGCTCGCCCACCCGGACATGCGCGCGTCGCTGTCCCGGGGGCCCGCCCCGCTGGTGGCGGCCACGCCCACCGACGTCAACGGCGCGGCCGGCAACGGCTGGTCGGACGTGGCGCCCTACTTCGTGCAGCCGCTCTGACGCTCTCTTCCGGCCCGGCCGGCCCGTCCTGGGGCCGGCCGGGCACTTTCGTGGCCGGTCAACTCACCTGCGCTGGCAGGGTACGCAGAAGCGGGCGTGCGGCAGGATCTCCAGCCGCTCGGTCGGGATGGCGTTCCCGCACCGCTCGCACGTGCCGTAGGTGCCCTCGGCGATTCGCCGCAGCGCGTCGGTGATCTGCTCCAGGCTCTGCCGCGTCGTCGCGATCAGCGCGACCTGGGTGTGCGGGTCGGACGGGTCGCCGGTGTCGGCGGTCAGTTGGGTCAGCCTGGCCGTCTGCGCCTCGAACTCGCTGGTCAACGTCGTGCGCAGCGCGTCGATCCGGCCGCTGTCGGTGGGCGTGCTCATGTGTCGTCACCTTCCGGAAAAGAAAAAGGGCCGAAGCGGTTTCCGCTTCGCCCTGTGGCCGTTCCTCATGAGACGAACGGCTCCGGAGGGCTCCGGCCGGCCGGGACGGGGCTCGGCAGCCCGTAGGTCGGCGCGACCGCGCGCGACGCCGCCGGCCGGAGGGCGGGAACGAGTTGACCGGCGGCGGGCGGGCAGGCGGCACCGGCCGGTGTCACCGGGGTGACACCGGCGCGGGACGACGCGCCGACCGTGGTCATCCGCTCACCATAGGCGAGCGCGGCAAGGAGTCAACCCCGTTATGCCGTTTGTGGCGCATCGGTCCGCCGTCCGCAGGCCGGATCGCCGGGAAAGCGTCCTCGTTAGGCTGTCGCCATGCCTGCCGTGCTCAGGCGGCCGGCTGCCGCCCCGTCCGAACCACCGGGCGTCGCCGACCGGTTCGCCAGGGTCGTCCGGTCCCGCCCGTTCGAGATCGCCATCGTCGTCATCATGGCCAACGGGGTGGTGCTCGGCCTGGAGACGTACCCGCACCTCGGCGAGGTCCGGCCGGTGCTGCGCTGGCTGGAGTGGTCGTTCCGGGTGGTCTTCGTGGCGGAGATCGCCGCGCGGGTGCTGGCGTACGGCCGCCGGCCGCAGGACTTCTTCCGGCACGGCTGGAACGTCTTCGACTTCCTATCGGCGTCATCACCGCTGAGGGGCCGCCGGTGACGGTCGGCTCGCGGCTCGGTCGTGGCCGGGCGAACGGGTCCGGACGACCAGTTCGTCGACCTCCAGCCGACGGATACGCAGATCCGCGATGACCGCCCGGCGGATCGCCAGCCGGCCGACCGCCAGCGCCCCGACCGCGACCGCGCCGGCGGCGAGCGCGGACACGGCCACCCACCCCAGCGCCGTGGCCCCCAGCGCGCGAGCTCCCACGGCCACCGCCCCGGTCGCCGTTGCTCCCGTCGCCCGGGCCCGGGTGACCGGGCGTGGCACCTTTGCCCCTCGTCCCATCCATTCATTGTCCGTGCAGCCCGCGTCCGCCGCGCCGGAATGGACGGCGCGGTGATCCGTCAGGGGACAGGGCGCCCAGCCCGATCATGACCCGGGCGGACCTCACCCGCAGTACCCGACGGGGCCGTCCTGTTCAAGAGCCGGCCCAGCCTGGTCGGCCAGCGGGTTGTCCGTCGTGCTCTGCCCGTTGTGGACCAGCACGGCGAGGCTGCGAAGTCGGCTGTAGTACTCGAGTTCCTGGCCGGTGAGCAGCGGCAGGACCAGAACGAATTTCGGTAGGTAGTTGGCGATCACATTTTGCCGCCGCGCGTCGAGCCGGCCGCCGTTCTCGAGCCAGCCGGCGACGCAGCCGGCGACGTCGGAGTCCAGCAGGACCATCTCGACACCGGCGATCTCCATGCCGGCGAGGCGGTGCGGGAACGCCGCCCGCATGTGTCCGTCCCACAGCCGGCTGATCGCCTCTTCGCGTACGTCTTTCATCACGCCGGCACCCTAGAGGGTGCCGCCTACAACGCCGAACGCTGGCGGCAGGGGTACGAGGACGTCTGTTAGGGCAGCGTCGGGCCGCGCCGCGCCTCGCCGACGAGGCCACCACCTGGGCTATCCGCGCAGGTCGCGCCGTTGGCAGCCGAACGCTTCGAGCACGGCGAGCGTGGCGGCCGTGGTCAGCATGACGGCTGCGGCGAACCAGTTCGGTGGTAGGCCCGGGACGGGGGTGAGGTGTCGTTGACGGCGCTCCTGGTCCGCAACCGACTGTGCAGGGCAAGGCGGTGCGGAAGGGCGTGGGTCTGGCTGGACCCCTTCGACGGGCACTTCCGCCGACCGACGTCCGGCCGTGGGCCGCTCGCCTAGGCTCGGAACCGACGCGGACCGGTACGGCCCCGCGCGTGCGGGAGAGCCGCCGTCGTGGATGCGGAGGGCGCCGGGTGGACGACGCGACGTTCGCGGTGCCGCTTTGGTCCTGGGCGGCGGTCGCCGCGGTCATTGCCGTCATGCTCGCGGTGGACGTGTTATCCCACCGTCACCACCACGTAATCGAGTTGCGAGAGGCGTTAGCCTGGAGCGCCGTCTGGATCGCCGCCGGGCTCGCCTTCGGCCTCGTGGTGTGGTTCTGGCGCGGCAGCGAGCCGGCGATCGCATACTATTCCGGCTATCTGCTGGAGAAGGCCCTGTCGGTCGACAACGTCTTCGTCTTCGCGCTGCTGTTCGGCTACTTCCGGGTGCCTGCCGAGTACCAGCACAAGGTGCTCTTCTGGGGCGTGGTCGGAGCGCTCGGGTTCCGCCTGGCCTTCATCTTTGCCGGCGCGGAACTGCTGGACCGGCTGGCCTGGGCCGGGTTGGCACTGGGCGCTTTCCTCGTCTGGACGGGGTGGCGGCTGGCCGTACGCGGCGAGCCCGACGTGGACCCCGACCGCAACCTGGCGGTCCGGCTGTTCCGCCGGCTGGCCCCGACAGATCCCCGCTACCACGACGGCCGGTTCACCGTCCGTGTCGACAGCCGGCGCAAGGCCACCCTGCTCGTGGTCGCCCTGGTCGCGATCGAGGCGACCGACATGGTCTTCGCGATCGACTCGGTGGCGGCGATCCTGGCCATCACCACCAACACGTTCCTGGTCTGGACGGCGACCGCGTTCGCCGTCCTGGGCCTGCGTAGCCTTTATTTCTGCCTTGCCGGCCTGCTGCGGCATTTCGGCTATCTGCGGTACGGGCTGGCGGTGCTGCTCGCCTTCGCTGGGGTGAAGCTGATCCTGGCCGAGACGCCGGTGGGAAAACTGCCGGTCTGGTTCACCCTCGCCGTCGTGGTGCTCACCCTGGCGGTGTCCATCGGCTGGAGCGTGGTCGCCGCGCGGCCGAGGCGTAGCCGCACGGGCCGTCGGTGATTCGCGAGCCCGGGCAACCCGTGCAGACGGCCCGTTGTGCTTCTCCACCAGTTCGGTTTAGGGCAGTTATCCGGTTTCTATGGTGGGTGGTGCCCCCGTACTCACACCATCCTTTTGGCCCCGGACGATGGCGACGGGGCAGGGCGCGTGGTGGAGAACGGCGTGGCTGGTGGAGCCGAGCAGTAGGCCGGTGAAACCGCCGCGTCCGCGGGCGCCGACGACGAGGAGTTGGGCATCGCACGCGGCGTCGAGCAGCGCCGCAGCGGGCCGACCGGGGACGGTGCGGTGCTCTATGGAAATGTGCGGGTAGCGCGAAGGGCGTCCGGCTAGTCTTGATTTTTAACCTTTGCGTTTTTGCTGGTCGGCTTGGGTGCGGGCGCGGTGGATGGTTTTACCGACGTCATGGCGGGGTGCGCGGTGTCGGTTGGGGCTGCCGGGTGGGCGTCCGGGGCCTGGCCGGGTGGGTTTTGGTGCCTGTGCGGGATGGCTGGTCTTCGGCCGGAGGTTCCGAAACCCGCGGCGGACCCGGG
>NZ_JBDPMC010000106.1:0-18416 GCF_039871625.1 Micromonospora sp. B11E3
CCGCGAAGTCCACCTCGGAGTGTTCCACCGACCAATCGCATCAGACAACGGCCGCGTCGCAGCCCCAGCATTCGGCACCGACGGCGGCGTCCAATACATGCTCTACGAAGCCGGACCCCGCCTCGACGCCAGAATCTGCGTCGCCCGGGCGATCTAGCGCTGTGTCCACGAACGTCCACCGGGTTCCGGTGGGTTGTGGATCCTCGCCGTAAATAGCGAGCGGCTCCCCACCGGGTGGTGGGGGGCCACAGTCGGGGGTCCCGACGGCGCGTAGCGGCCCGGCGTGCGGCGCCGGTCGCGGATCAGCTCGGCAACGCGGGTCGCAGCGCGGCGTCGACGGCGGCCTCGACGTGCAGCCGGGTGGTGGGAAAAACCGGGACCGGGCTGTCGTCCGGCGAGATCAGTAGTTCGATCTCGGTGCAGCCGAGGATGACGCCCTGAGCACCGGAGTGAACGAGCCGGTCGATGACCTGCCGGTAGGTCTGCCGCGACGTGTCGCTGACATGACCCAGGCACAGCTCCTGGTAGATGATGCGGTGGACCTCGGCCCGGTCGTCGGCTTCGGGAACGATCACGTTCAGGCCGTGCCCGGCCAGCCGGTCGCGGTAGAAGTCCTGCTCCATCGTGAAGGCGGTACCGAGCAGACCCACCGTGTCCAGACCCGCCGCGCCGACGGCAGCGGCGGTGGCGTCGGCCAGGTGCAGCAGCGGGATGTCGATGGCGGCTTCGACCTGGTCGGCGACCTTGTGCATGGTGTTCGTGCACAGCAGCAACAGGTCGGCGCCCGCGGCCTGCACGGCAGCGGCGGCCCGGCCGAGCAGGTGGCCGGCCTCGTCCCACCGCCCGGTGTTCTGCAGCTGCTCGATGTCGGCGAAGTCGACCGAGTACAGCACGCAGCGGGCCGAGTGCAGACCCCCCAGGCGCTCGCGGACGAATTCGTTGACCAGCCGGTAGTAGTGCGCGCTGGATTCCCAGCTCATCCCGCCGAGCAGTCCGATGGTCAGCATGGGTTCTTCCTATCAGCCGCTCACCCGCGACGGTCGGTGGGCCATTCGAAACGCCCGGCAGGCGATGTCGAATCATCGCCGGTCGCCCACCGACCGTGTCTTGGCGGACTTTTCGTCGCGCCATGCTGGGCCAGCGATCGCAACGTACCTGGACGTTTCGCTCAACGGTGCTGGCAGTTGGGGGCTGGCGCAGCCGGCGGTGGGAGGGGAGAAAGGGCCCACCGCCGGCCACGGGCCGGTGGTATCCCTGCGCATGGGACCGCTGGCAGGGCCGACCCGGCAGTCATTCGGGTTGACTGCCGCCGCCCCGAACCTCGGCAGCTGGGTGCCTACCACTGCCGAGTCCGATGCTTCCGTCAGTGCACGGAGGACGACTTGCGCCGCGCTCACTGACGAGTCGGGTGTCTGCTCTCCGGGCCCGGACCGCCCCACATTGCCGCAGACGCGTTGGTCTGGGCCTCCCCGTACCGGGTGAGGATGTCATGGGCATCTCGCGCCGTCGGGCAGGGCGTCAAGGCGAACTGCCCGAGGTCTTCGCAGCCGCGGCACAAGCCGTCGTCACCGACCTGGTGGGTTGTGAGCACGGTTCGGATCCGCTCGATGACGGTGTGGTCTGCCGGCGGCTGAGGGCTGGAGCGCGCGGCGAGGGCGCGGGCATCCGGCCGGGGCTGGTGCCGGCGTCGTGCCACGGGTACCCGGGGTGAAAGACGTAGCCGGATGGTCATGGTGATCGCCTC
The DNA here is from genome assembly GCF_039871625.1 of Micromonospora sp. B11E3. Lineage (NCBI taxonomy): Bacteria > Bacillati > Actinomycetota > Actinomycetes > Micromonosporales > Micromonosporaceae > Micromonospora > Micromonospora sp. B11E3. Next base: position 1,745 of record NZ_JBDPMC010000106.1, read on the forward strand.
CGTGGATCGGTAGACGGTGCCGGATGAGGAACAGTCAACCCCCAGCGGCGCTGGTGCGCGGTTCGGGCGAGAGCCGGGGCTGCGGGATCGGCGCCGGCGGTGCGGCGGCGGCGATGTCGGCGACGAACGCGTCGATCTGACCGCGGGTGACGCCGGGCATGCAGATGATGTGGCTGGTGCCGCCGTCGGTGGCCAGCGGCCAGTTCTTCCGTACCGGTTCGGGTGGGGTGGGAAGGACGACGGTGAACGCGTGGGGGTGCCGCCAGGCGGGCCAACCGGCGGCGGTGAGCTGGTTGACGGCGTAGGCGGCGAGGGTTCGTGCTTCGCTGGCACGCCACCGGTGCCCCTCGCGGCCGTGGGTGGCGATGGCGTGCCACAGCAGCGCGGCGGCCAGGCCGCAGCGGGAACCGGTGATCGTGGTGTCGGCGGTGTCGGTGTAGGCGACGTGGCTGCCGTGGCCGCGCATACTGTCGCGGATGAGCACCACCCCGCAGGGGGTCGGCGTGCCGAGGAACTTGTGTCCTGACACCGCGATGCTGGCGATGCCGCCGGCGTCGTCGAAGCGCAGCCGGCCGTCGAGGGCGAGTGGGATGCCGGACAGGGCCGCGTCGATGTGCAGGTGTCCCTGCACGCCGTTCTCGTCGAGGGCGGCGCGGATGCGGGCGCTGTCGTCCACCGCCTCGGTGAGGGTGGTGCCGGCGGTGGCCACCACGATGGCGGGCCGCCGTCGGCGCTTGCGCAGCTGCGCGGCCAGATGCGCGTAGTCCATCTCCCCGTCCGGACGGGCGCTGATGACCACCCCGCGCGCCCCGAGGATCTCCACCGATTTGGGGATCGAGTAGTGCGCGGCGGTCGAGTAGTAGATACGTGCGGTCGGATGGCGGCGGTGGGCGGCGTGCAGGGCGGACAGGTTGCCTTCGGTGCCGCCCGTGGTGACGTAGCCCCATCGGTCGTCGGTCGGCATGGCCAGGATGTCGGCGACCCAGGCGACGACGGCCCGCTCCAGCGCTCGCGTGTGGGCGCCCCCGCCCGGGTCCGCCGGATCGCCGATGTTGTTCCACAGCCGGTTGCCGAGGCGGGCCATGACCTCGGTCTGGTCGAGGTCCACGGCCGCGGGAAAGCCGATGCTCGTCGCGGCTGCGGCGTTGGCCTCGCGCACCAGGTGGTCGAGAACGGCGGTGATGTCGACCGGTGCGTGGCTGAGGTCCGCGGCATCGGTGAGGCTGCGGGTCGGGGTGTGGGTCACGCCGGCCGCCTGGCGCGCAGGTGCGTGGCGAGGGTGGTGTTCAGCGTGATGAGCTCCCGCCATATCAAGCGGGTCTCGTCGTCGCCCTGCTCGGTGAGGTTGGCGTGGGGATTGTGGTAGGTGATTCGGTCCGGGTCGAGGGTCTTGCTGCAGCGGATCCCGGTGTCGCCCAGGCGGGCCTCGGGGTCGCGGTCGATGTGCATGGCGGTGCGGTCGACCATCACGGCGTAGCACTGGCCCTTGAGGTTGAAGGCCGACATGTAGCGGCCGGCGGCAGCCGCGTCGCGGAGCGTCGCGGCGACCTGGTACCAGCGTCCCTGGTCCGAGTCGAGGGTGCTGACACCGACGCCGACGTACGTGGCGCCCGTGGGCAGGGTCATGTCCCCGCCGTTGACCATGGAGCCCTGGGGCCCGAGAGGACTCCAGGCACGCCCGAAAGTGGCGATGTTGTCCGCTGCCACCTCCGTCAGGTCGCCCAGCAGCCTGGGTAGGTCGTCGGAGTCCGGTGACTGCGGCCAGGTTCGGGTGGCGGTGTACAGCTTGTAGCCATGTGGCTCGGTGAGGGCGTCGCAGGTGTAGAACAGCAGCACGGCGTGTGGGCTGACCGCGTCGCGCCGGCCGAACGCCTGGTCGGCGGCGATGAGGTGGCTGGTGTTGGCCCGCTTGCACCGGTACGCGATCTGCATCCGCAGATCAGCCTGGCGGCGGGCCTCAACCGACGGCCCGTCGTCGAAATGCCTCGGTCCGCTCAGGGACAGGCGTGGACTCGCAGCCGGGGGCGGAGGGACAGGGGTGGCCGGTTGCCCTTGGTGCTCGGCGAGACCCCGGGGTGCCCCGTATCGGGGCGGTGGGACGGGGGCCACGGGCTGCTGCGGGCCTGCGGGCGGCACCGTCGGTGGGCGGGTCGGCCGCCAGGCGGGGTCCAGGGGATCGACGCCGTAGTGCCCACCAGCTGAGGGCATGGCAGAGTGCGTTTCGATCATCGTTCGCCCCTCAGATCGAAATGTGCATGGGATCGGGCACGGCGTGGGTTTTCGGGGTGCCACGGCCGATGCCGGCGTAGACCTCGGGACGCGACTGCCGCAGACTCGCCGCCCAGATCCCACCGATGGCAGCGGCGGCGGCGAGGATCGCGGGCAGCAGGAACGGGTACAGCGATCCGGGCGCGGCACCGAGCAGCGAGCCGACGTTGCCGACCATCAGGGCCAGCACCACCACCCCGCCGAGCACACCCAGCACGGGCGCGAGCCGCCACTCCCACATCCCGGCCCGCTGCCCACGCAGGCTGATCGGTGCCCGGAACGCGGCCACCGACGCGGCCAGCAGCAGGCACAGCAGGCCCATGGCACCCAACGTCGACAGCCAGGTGAACATCACCGTGACGGGGTCAGCGCCGCCGAGCACGAACGCGCCCACCACCACGGTGGCGATACCGGTCTGCGTCAGCGACCCGCCGCGCGGCGCGCTGACCCGGGTGCCGCCGCTGGCCTGGGCGAGGCCGGCGGGCAGGACGCCTTCGCGGGCCATCGCGAACACATACCGCGCGATCACGGCGTGGAACGCGAGCATGCAGGTGATGGCGGCGCCGATCAGCGCCAGCTGACCGAGGAAACCCCACCCGGCGCCGAGGCGGTCCAGGACCGAGAACGGCAGTCCTGCCGCCGGATCAGCGGCCGCCTCGGCGACGGACTGCGGGCCGACCGCCACCCCCATCGCCCACGCGGCGACCGCGTACACCCCGCCGAGCACGACCACGCCGCCGACCGTGGCCCGGCTGACCGACCTGCGGTCGATGGCCTCCTCGACGAAGGACCCCACCCCGTCGACGCCCATGAACGCGGCCACGCAGAAGGCGACCGCGCCGCCGATGCCGCTGACCGCCAACCCCGAGGCGTCGAAGCCCTCCCAGGACAGTCCACCGTTGGCCGGCTGCCCGACACCGGCCAGCACGAACGCCGCCACGATCAGCAGCGACACCGCCAGCACGGCGACCAGGACCCGGGTGGACAGCACGATCGCCCGCACGCCCAGCACCCCGACCACCGCCAGGGCGATACCCGCCCACACCCACCAGGCGCCGCCGAGGTGCGCGGCCATCGTCGCGCCGAACAGCCCGTACAGGCTGGTCTGGATCGCGTTGTAGGCCACCAGGGCGACCAGCCCGGCGGCGACGCCCCAGCCACGACCCAGGCCGTTCGCCAGGATGCCGTAGTAGGCGGCCGGATGTCCGACCTGACGTGCCATCGCCGCGTACCCGGTCGCCAACAGCGCCACCACCCCCGCGACCAGCAGGAACGCCAGCGGCAGCGCGACCACCTGCGTGGTCGCGTAGATCGCCACGATGCCACCGACCAGCACCACCATCGGTGCCGAGGCCGCCGCCCCGAACACCCACAACCCGGACGGAGTCAACGTCCGCCGCGCGAGAGCCACCTGCACATGCGTCGGCTTCACCGCCACTCCCCCCGGTTCGCAGAGTCCGCCGTCACGTCTCCCGCGTCCGTGACGGGAGCACCGGTACGCGTGGTGGTCAGCCTTGCCGGCGACCGCCGTCCGGCATTGAGCTGTCCTGGTGGAGGGGCGGTGGGGGAACAGGTGGCTACGGTCAGCATGAGGGGTGTCTCCTTCGATAGCGGGGAGCGGAGGGCGGCCTGCGGGCCGCGAAGGCAGCGGCAGCAGGTGATCGACTGGGTGCCCGACCGGGCGGTCAGGGAGAACGCGGGGGCGTCGCCGAGATGATCCGACCGCGAAACGGTGTCGCGGTGCGGTGCAGGAGCACCCGGCGTGGCAGTTCACCGGGCTGGCCGCTGCCGGACGGAGGCCGCCACATCCGCCACAGAGCCGGGCCGCCCGGCTCCAGCAGGATCGGCGACCGCGGCTGGTAACCGAGTCGGGCGAGCAGACCGTCCCGGGGGTGGTCGCTGCAGACCTCCGCGTACGACGGCAACCCGTCAGCCTCCAGGACACGGTGGTGGCTGGCGAGCAGCGCCCTTCCGGCTTCACCCTGCCCGGGACGGAACGCGGCGTGAGCGAGGTAGTGGTGCGGCGTGTGGGGAAGCACCGCGTCGACGTACGCGTGCAGCAGGGCGAACCGGGCCGCGTGTGGGCCGAGGAGGCTGTGCAGGTCGTACATCCACGCCGCGGCCGGGGCAGATGGCTCCCACCGCGGATACCAGACCGCGACGGCGGACCGGTCGTCGGTCGTGTCCACCTGGCCGTGCGCCAACCCGCGCCGCAACGCGAACTGCGCGTAGCGGCGCACGACCCCGGGGCGTTCGGCCGCGTCGGGTACCAGCCACGCGCCCAGGCGCCCCGCAGTCAGCGCGTCGGCGATGACCGCAGACAGCGCGGCGACGTCCTCGCCGGTCGCGCGGCGGACGTCCGTGTCCATCAGCTTCATGTCACACTCCTCGGCGCTCGGATGTTGTCGTTGCCTGCGGCCGTCGCGGTCGGAAACGGCCCACCGACGGGTGACGGGCGCTGGTCGGACGCCCACAGCGCCGCACCGGGCGCGTCCTCGTCACCCACCACACCCGCCCGCTCCGCCAAACGGAGCACCCGGCGGCAATCCCGCTCCCAGACCTCGGCCAACTCCGGCTCCCAACTGCCGCCGGCGAACCGCCGTACCGTGTCCACCATCGCCGCCGCGATAACCGTCCCGTGGTACGGGCAGAGCCCGAAACGCCGATACAGCCGGCCCAACACCGCCAGCCCCGCCCGGCGGCCAGCCTGGCCATCCCTGCCCGCGACCAGATGCCCCAGCGTGGCGAAGAAGATCGGCGCGACCTGGGACGGAACGAAGCGCACGCTGCGGTCCTCCATGAACGACCAGAAGTGGTCGGCGGCGCGGTCGAGCGCGGCGAGGGCGCCCGCGAGTGACTGTGCCGGGTCAGTCATCGGCCCGGCCGTTCCTGTGCGGACGACCTCGATCGGGCAGGCCCGCGAGGGCCGCGCAGTGGAGCGACCTGGGGCCGGACGGCCGGACCGCAGGGCCGGATCGGTAGAGCCGCTCGTCTGCACCTCGACGAGACAGGGCTTGCATCCGCCGCTGGACGGTTACGTCCTCGGCCGCGGCGGTTCCGGTTGCGAGCGCCATTGCTGCCCTCCTCCGACCTGTTTCCCTTGAGGCAAGGTTCGTTCGTCGGGCACTGAGAGACATCGGGCAGCTCACTGATATTTGGGGCCGTGCCCGTACCGCACCGCCCGTGTGGCGGTGCGGGCCCGGGCAGCGGCGGGGTGCTCCGACGCGTGGTTCGCGGCGGCGAAACGCCGCAAGGCCGGCAACGCTTCGGCGCGGACTCCGAGGCGGCGGCGGGGTTGGCGGCGGCGCAGATACCGCGGCACGTTCACCCTCGGCGGCCGGCGGGTGCGCATCCCCACGGTGAAGGGCACCCGGCGTTGTGGGCTCGCCTGGCGCGGGGGTGCCGTACCCAGCGGAGGGTCGGCATCGGCGGACCCAGCACCCCGGCAGCCACCCCGATGCTGCCCGGGGTGGTCCCGCACCGTCGAGCCGGCCGGCACCTACCCGGTGCCGGCCGGTCCCGACGTGGCCCCCGCCGCCCCACCCCGGGGCGGCGCGAGGGTCAACCCTTTCACCGACAGATATCCCGCGGCCGGCCGTCCAAGCCCAGCAGCAGGGTCGTACGTTGACCACGCCCGCGACTGTTCTTTGCCGTCATCCCGTGTAGACGGCAGAAATGATCAACCAAGAGTCGCGGGCCCTCTACCCCTCACACCACGCCTGCCTGCCCACTCACGTTCGAATAGCCACTCTTATAAGAATGAGCAGGAAGAGGAACGCCTCCACCCTGCGGTATCACTGGTCTACCGCAGGTAGCGGTGGTACCAGGGGTTGTACTTTTCGTAGGCAGCGGCGGCGGTAATGACCTCGTCATCCCGCTTCATGCGACCGATGACCTGCAAACCAACCGGCAACGCCGGGCCCCCCAGGGGGTTCGCCGCGAAGCCGGCCGGCAGACTCATCGCGGGATGACCGCTGAAGTTGACCGGATAGGTCAAGCACCAACCAATCTGCGGATCGACGGCGACACCGTTGACGGCCGACGGGCCGAGAGTATTGCCATCCTTCGCGTTCTGAACGCCCACGACGGCAACCGTCGGCGTGACTATGTAGTCATAGGCCCCCAGCACGGCGTTGAGCTTGTGCAGCACGTCGGACCGCAGGAAGTCCAGATGCCGGTACTCTTCGGCCAAAAGCCTCTCCGACCGGTCGAGCATGGCAGCAAACTGCGGCGTCAACTGCTCCTTGCGCTCGCGTAGATCCACAGGAATGCCGAACTCCAGGAACAGGTCCCGGGCGTGGCCGTACAAGCCGGCCTGCATGAGCACCCAGGTGTCGGCGAAGTGCTGGCTGGTCAGCGGCCGCCGGTTCCTGCCGCCCAGATCGGTGACCTGGATCTCGTCGAGCCCCAGCTTCACCTGGTCAACCACTGCCCCGGCCTTTACGAAAGCCTGGAGGGCTTGGCTGACAACACGCCCAACTGGCGCCTCCACCGGGAACAGATCCATGTCCGGCGAGTAGGCGATGCGCCTACCCGCGAGCGGAAGCGTGCCCTCCACGCCGCCACGAAACGCGCCGATGTAGTCCAGCGAACCGTCCATACTCAACGGATCGCCCTCGTACGGACCGCTGATGGCCTGCATCAGCATGGCCACGTCTGCCACCGTCCGTGCCATGGGCCCGGGGGTGAAGAACGGCGCCGCGGCAAACGGCGGAGCATCCTGCGGCCAGCGACCGACACTCGGCTTGAGTGCCGCGATGTTGCACATGGCCGCCGGGATACGAACACTGCCGCCCGCGTCGGAGCCCTGCGTGAGGGCCGTCATGAACGACGCCACGGCAGCGGCCGAACCGCCGCTGGAACCACCGGCGTTGAACCGAGGGTCGAACGGGGTGCTTGTCGGGCCGTGGACCTTGTTGTCGGTGGTGCCCTTGTGACCGAACTCGGGAGTGTTGGTCTTGCCCGGCACCACCACGCCCGCATCGAGTGCACGCTGGATGTAGACCGAGGTGAAGGGCGGCACGAACCCCAAGTCAGCCATCGGCCTGGAGCCAAAGTCGTTGGGGACGCCCGCCAGGAAGTCGAACAGGGCCTTGACGCCGAAGGTCAGCCCATCCAGCATTCGCGGATTGCCCAGCCGGTATCGTTCCTCGGACTGCGCCGCGGCATCACGCGCCAACTGCTCCGTAACGTACACGAAGGCGTTCAGTCGCGGGTTAACCAGCCGCAGCCGGCGCAAGTGCGCCTCGGTCAGGTCCACGGCAGAGACGCGGTTCCGCGCCCGATTGAGCAGCGCCAACTGCTCATAGGCAGGCAGGAACACCAGTTCGTCAGCCGCGGGTACTGCCTTCTCCTCGTTGCCGTACTGAGCGAACTGCTTGAGCAACCAACTCCAGTTGCCAGATGCGGCCTGGGCGCTTGCCGGACCGGACACAAATTCCGAGCCAGCAACAGCAGCCGCCGAGCTTGCCAGCGCAATTATTCGCCTACGAGTCAACCGCACGATAAAGTCCTCTCCGAGAGAGCTTGCGCTAGTGCCAGATTGCAGCTAACAGCCAGTGCGGCAGCCGCCGTTTGAGATCTTGCTACTGAAGAGGGGTGGGCACGAGGCGGCCACCGGGTGATCGCCTGTGCGTTGTGGATACAACGTCAGATCTTGCAGTGGCTGCCTGCGCGGCGCATCGGCTGTTCGGTGGAACATGTGCTGGCCAGGGCGCCGGGTGCTGCGCGGGCTGGTTCGAGCGGACGAAGCCGCGACGGGCGGCGGGGGCGGAGCAGGCTGGTGGTGACCGGCCCGGTGGCTGGACGCGATCCTGGCGGTCGACGAGACCGGTGATCCGAATCCACGCAACGCGTACTTGACGGCCACACGTAGTCCGACGCGAGTTCGACCGTCCAAGGTCAACGGTGCCGGTTCAGGTCCTGCGTACCCCCGCCTGCTCAACGAGCGACGGTTTCCTCGCCTGTCACGGCGATCGCCCGCCTGTCCGCCTGGGATGTGGCGGTGGTCCGGCTGGCGAGTCAGCCGCGGATGGCTGCGGTGAGCAGGTCCGGGTCCAGGGCCTGCAGCATCCGGCGAATCATCGCCTCCGATGGGCACCGGTCCGGGGCTTCGACCTCAACTTTCGCAGGCTGGCATGCGGCACGGCGCATGAGTCGGTGCTGCGTCGGCGCGGCATGGTTCCTGAACGTCTGCCATGGCCCGGTCTACGCCTCTGTCAGGAATTCAACGGCGAGGGCTGTCCACGTGAAGCCGCCGCCGGCCGGTGCTACCCGTCGCGAGCCTTGCGCGGGAGCCGTTGTCAGCCGGCGCTTCTCGACAGGTCCGCCAGCAGGGTCGCCGTGTCGGGAGTGGCCGCGCACAGTCGCCCCGCGTAGTCCAGTGCGAGGCGGTGCTGTTCTGGGGAGAAGTCCGCGATCGCGTCGGCGACCAGGAACGGCTGGATGTCGTTGGTGAAGGCGTCGCACGCGGTGGCCAGGCAGCCGACGTGCGCGTAGACCCCACAGACAATCAGTTGGTCCCGCCCGCGCTTGACCAGCTCGTCGAGCAACGGGGAACGGTGAAACGCGCTGTAGCGCCACTTGGTGAACACGCGATCGGCCTCGCCGGGGGCCAACTCGGCCACGATCGAGGTGTGCTCCGGCGCGCTGGTCATCCCCGCGCCCCAGACATCCTTGAGCAGACCGCGCTGCTGATCGGTCATCCGGCCCGGTTGGGCGGTGTAGAACACCGGGACACCCAGCTCCACGCACCGCTGCCGCAGGCGGCCCACATTGTCGATCAGAACCGTTCTCGGGGGTTGGTCCGGCGGGAAGAAGTCGACGAAGTAGTTCTGCATGTCGTGGATCAACAGTGCCGACCGCTCGGCGGATGCACGCCACGAAACGACGCCATCGGGCAATTCGGATCGTTCCGGCATAGGGTACGGAGCGATGGTGGATATGCTCATGCTGTCTCACTCTGTGCGGTTGCGGTGCCGCAGCGTACAACTCGAAGAAGTCATAGCTGTCGCTCCAGTCACACTTTCTGGATCTTCCTTCCCGCAGGAGCATAATGCCCTCCAGGGTCCCCCTGCCCTATCGCTCCTGGATTGGGAGAAGAAGACGTGGATACGCCCAGCATGGCATCCCCTGCGTCGCCGATCAACCGTCTATTCGCACCGGACGCGCCGCCGTTCGCCCTTTTGTACCGCCCCGGCCGAGGGTCTTTCGTCGAGATCCTGGTCGGCGATGTGGAGGCATCCGCGTCTCTCGACGACATCCCACTGCCGCCCGGGACGGCTGGCGCGCCGACCAACGACGTGCTGGTGGTGGTGCCGTACCGGCAACTCGCCGAGCGGGGTTTCGCCTGCAACGACGACCACGCCCCGCTCCTCGTGTTGAGAATTCGCGAGCAGGAGCGCATTTCCTTGCACGATGCCCTGCTCGCGTTTCCCCGGGATCCCGTAACGCTCACCGATGCCCATTTCGACATCGAGGACAGAGAGTACGCCGACATTGTGCGCGCGGTGCTGACCGAGGAAATCGGACAGGGACGGGGGTCCAATTTCGTCATCAAGCGCACCTTCCTCGCCGACATCCCGCACTATTCGATCAGGTCTGCCCTGTCGATTTTCTCCCGCCTGCTCACCGCCGAACAGGGCTCCTACTGGACCTTCCTTGTCCACGCCAACGGGCGCACGTTCGTGGGGGCCAGCCCGGAGCTGCACGCCGGCCTGTCCTCGGGCACCGTCGTGATGAACCCGATCAGCGGCACCCACCGGTATCCGCCGCAGGGGCCCGACCTGCCGGAGCTGCTCGCCTTCCTCGGCGACCCCAAGGAAACCGACGAGCTGAACATGGTCCTGGACGAAGAGCTGAAGGCGATGGCGGGAATGTGCCCGCTCGGTGGCAGCCTGACCGGTCCCACGCTCAGGGAGATGGCCCGGCTCGCGCACACCGAGTACCTGCTGTCCGGCCACACTGCGCACGGCCCTCGCGACGTGCTGCGCGCGACCATGTTCGCGCCTACAGTCGTGGGCAGTCCGTTGGAGAGCGCGTGCGAGGTGGTCGCCAGGTACGAGCCGACGGGCCGCGGCTACTACGCAGGTGCCGTGGCCGTGATCGGCAGCGACGAGTCGGGCGAGCCCGAGATGGACTCCGCAATCCTCATCCGCACCGCCGAGATCGACGCCAGCGGCCGGCTGCGTGTCGGAGTCGGTGCGACGCTGGTGCGGCACTCCGATCCCGACTCGGAGGTCGCCGAGACCCACGCCAAGATCTCCGGACTGCTGTCAGCGTTCTGTGCGGACGACGACCCACAAGGCCAGCAGTCCGCTCCGCGCGCGCCGTTGGCGGAGGATTCAGCGGTACGCGCGATCCTGGCGCGGCGGGAGGACAGGCTCGCCTCGTTCTGGCGCCGAAACCCTCACCACCGGCAGGCGGTGGACCCCCAGCTGGTCGGGCGGCGTGTGCTCGTCGTGGACGCCGAGGACGGCTTCACCGCGATGCTGGGCGCCCAACTGTCCGCGCTCGGGCTGGTCGCGACCATCCAGCGGTACACCGAGAGCACCGGCCCCCTCGACTACGACCTGGTCGTGCTGGGACCGGGGCCGGGCAACCCGCTCGACCACCGGAACCCCAAGATGGCCGTGCTGCGCGAGCTCACCAGGGGCGGGCTCCGTGCTGCCGTACCACTGCTGTCGGTGTGCCTGAGCCACCAGGTCCTCGCCGCGCTGCTGGGGCTGCGCATCGTCCGCAAGGCGGTGCCCAACCAGGGACGGCAGGCGGAGATCACCCTGTTCGGCACCAGGCGGACCGTGGGCTTCTACAACACGTTCGCGGCGTTGTCCGACCACGACCGTCTGTACCACGCCGGGCTGTCGGCTCCGGTGGAGGTCTGCCGGGACCCGGTCACCCGCGAGGTGCACGCGCTGCGCGGCCCCGGCTTCACCTCCCTGCAGTTCCACCCGGAATCGGTGTTGTCACTGGACGGCCTGGAGATCCTGAGAGAGACCCTGAGGCCGCTGCTGGCCGCCTCGACGACCGTGGCCTCTTCCTGACGGGCGCCCTCGGCGCCCTCAGTCGGTCGCCGCGGCCCTACCGGCCAGCACGCCGAAGGTGAGCGCCTGGCCAAGTGTCGCGCCGGTGCCGGGATAGGCCAGCCCGAACGGACTGGCCGCCGCGTTGCCCGCCGCGTACAGACCGGGTATCACCGAACCGTCCGCGCGGGCCACGCGGCCGTGCTCGTCGGTGCGCGGTCCGCCCTTCGTGCCCCCGAGCCCGGCGTGCACCGGCACGGCGAAGTACGGCGGCTCGGTCAACGGCCGCAGGGTCACGTGCTCAGCATTGACGTCCCCGAGCGCGCGGTCGTACGCCCCGGTGCCGCGGCCGAACTCGAGATCCTCACCGGACCCGGCAGCCCGGTTGAACCGGGCGACCGTGTCGACGAGCACGTCGCGGGACACGCCGATGCGGTCGGCGAGTTCGGGGACGCTGCCCGCCCGCAGCAGCCACTCCGGCTCCGGATCGCCCGGCCGCACCGAGCCGATCGGGTAGCGCCCGCGCGCCGAGGCGTCGAACACCAGCCACGACGGGTCGGCGTCGAAGCGGAAGTCCGACGCGGAGAAGGCGTGCATTGCCCGGCCGACGTCGTTGTAGTTCTGCGCCTCGTTGGTGAACCGTCGCCCGTGCCTGCCCACCATGATGACCCCGGGACGTGCCCGCTCGGCGAACAGCATCCGGTGCACCGGCTGCCCGTCGATCTCGTCGCCGGGGACCCGGATGGTAGGACACCACCACGCCTCGGACATGTTGCCCAACGCGGCGCCCGCCGCCATCGCCAGCCGGAGTCCGTCTCCGCGGGCGCCAGGAGCGCCGATCAGACCGCGCACCGGAGCGCGCAGGAACGCCCGCAGCAGGACGGGATCGCGCTCGAACCCGCCCGTGGCCAGCACGACCCGCGCGCGCCGTGGGCGGTCGCCGATGACCACGCCGTCCGGCGACAGCCTGGTCACCCTGGTCGCGGGCAAGACCACGACGCCGGCGTCGAGCGCCGCGGTGAGCAGCGCGGCGACCAACGCCTGCCCACCGACCACCGTACCCGTGCGGCGGCGCTCAGCCGCTAGTTCAGCCGACATGCCCCCCGCGGCCAACTCCGTCAACGTGAGCGGGGGCCGCCACGGCAGTGGTGGGCGGATTCGCGCCAGCGCCTCCTCAGGCACCGCCAGCGGCTGGGGTTCCAGCGAACGGACGCCCGCGCCCATGCCGCCGGGTCGCTCCCGGTGGCAGTCCGGGTAGGGCAGCACCTGCCAGCGCAGAGCCGTGTTCCGCTCCAGCCACTGGGCGGCCTTCGGCGCCTCGACGACGAACTGCTCCAGCAGCGCGGGTGCGGTGTCGCCGACCGCCAGGGACTCCAGGTATCGGCGGGCCAACTCCGGGGCGTCCACACCGGACTCACCGCGGTGTACGTGGTTGCCGGGCACCCACACCGCACCGCTGGACAGGGCTGTGGTGCCGCCGATCGTCGAGGTTGCCTCGACCAGCGTCACCCGGGCGCCGGCAATCCTCGCGGCCAGCGCCGCGCTCAGTCCGGCTGCTCCCGAACCGAGCACGACCACCTGCGGCCGGCCCGGGGCGCGGTGCTGTTCGTGGACGGACATGGTCACTGCCCTACTTGGGGATGCCGCCCCGTCTGACGACGGGAACCTCGATGCCCAGCGCGCGCATCTGCTCGCACGGGTTCATGAACTCGCGGATCTCGGTGATCTTCCCGTCGGCCAGCTTGAAGGAGTGGATGAAGTGGTTGCGGTAGAAGCCGGGCGGGTAATCCGGGAAGAGGATCTGCCCCTCGCCGTCGCACTCGACCCAGAAGTGGTTCGGGTCCTGCGTCTCGAACACCTGGATGTTGAACCACTTCCAGTCCGGGAAGCAGTCCAGCGACCACGCCGCCATCTCGGCGAGCTTCTCCCGGCCCTGCACGGCAGCGGGCTCCCCGGTGTCCGTGGTCCACAGCCCACCGCGCGCGTCCTCGGCGAACAGCCGGTGCCGCTGCAACCGTGGCGGCCCCTCGGTCACCCGGAGATATTCCTCCACCACCGCCCTGTTCCGTTGCCGCAACGCCTGGTCGGCATCGAAGCCGCGCCCTGTGGGGAGATTCTCGGACATGTCTGGATCCTCTGATCTGCATGGGGGTCGGTGGCAGGGGAAATGATCCTTTACTGCAACTCCCCTGGCAAGACCGCGCTGGAGCCGGTGGACCAGCCCACATATCGTCTTGAGCATGTACCGGTACATGATCGTCGACGTCTTCACGGAGACCCCGCTGGCAGGCAACCCGGTCGCCGTCCTGCTCGACGCGACCGGGCTGACGACCGGCCAGATGCAGTCGATCGCTGTGGAGACCCACCTGTCGGAGACCACGTTCGTGCTTCCCCCGCGGGGTGCCGCCGACGTCCGGGTCCGCATCTTCACGCCGACCGGTGAACTGCCGTTCGCCGGGCACCCCACGCTGGGGACAGCCGTCGCACTGGCCCAGTCCACCGCACGCCGTACCCTGATCATGGAAACGATGGTCGGCGACGTGGAATTCACGTTCGACCGCACCGACGACCGGGTGGTGTCGGCCAGCATGCGCCAGCCCGTCCCGGCATGGGAGCCCTACGAGCACGCGGCCACGCTGGCCGGGGGACTGGGGGTGTCGCCGGCGGAGCCAATCGTGTACGCCTACCGCAACGGGCCGAGGCACGTGCTGTTCCCGGTGCGAGACGTCGAGGAGTTGTCGCGACTGCAGCCCGATCTCCGGGTTCTCTCGACGCTGCCCGACATGAGCGCCTTCTGCTTCGCAGGCCACGGCACCCATTGGCGTGCTCGGATGTTCTCCCCGGCCTACGGGGTGGCCGAGGACGCCGCGACCGGCTCGGCAGCCGGACCGCTCGCGGTACACCTGGCACGGCACGGCAGGATCGGCTACGGCAAGCAGATCGAGATCCGGCAGGGCGTCGAGATGGGACGCCCCTCGACGATGCTGGCGACCGCGTGGGGCCAGGGTGACAGGTTCGAGGCGGTGGAGGTGGCCGGAGCGGCCGTGATCGTCGGGCGTGGCGAGTTTCTGATCGAGGGAGCGGCGAGGTCGGAACCAGCTACAGTGCAGCCGTCGCTCTATCGATAAAGGTCGAGCATCGACTTCAGATAGTCGCCTACGGTGATAACCGTTCGGGAACTCTCCGGCTGCTGCCCGTCACTTCTACCGCACAGCGGATCCAGCGGTGTTTCGGGATTAGGGTTGAAGAAGTATACAAGTGACTGGCGGCGTGCCGCTCCCGCCGGATTACAGACCCTGTGCTGGGCAGCGGTCCACCGCCCGCCAACCCAGTCCGCGAGCATCCGACCTGCGTTGACCAGGAATGTGTACGGTCGCGTCGGCACTTGATGCCATTGGCCTGAAATATCTTGGACTTCCAGCCCGTCGCCCGTAGCTGAAAGGATCGTGACGCAGTTGCGGTCGCGGTGCTCGCCGAATCGCATTTGACCAGGCCTCGCGTCAACCGTCGGCGGATAATTGATCGACGCCAGCCAGCTGAGCTGGCGGTCAGATCGATTCCGCAGCGATTCGGCCGGCAGGCCCAATGCAACTGAGATGATGTCGGTCAACTTGAGTGCGAGCGAAGCCATGGACTCGTAGTAGGCGACCAGAGCCGGGCGGAGTTCTGGGACACCCGCCGGCCAAATATTCGTCGACGCGGCGGACGCAGAACTGTGCAGACCGTGTGAAGAATCAGGCCCCAGCGAGAACGTCTCTTTCATGTCCGGCGATGACTGCGCGTTTCGTGTCGAGGCACGAAGGGTGCCCAGTCCCCGGTAGCCCAAGAAGCCGTCGGATGGAGTGCTGAGCATCTTTTCTTGCGTCGGCTGGTCGAAGAACCTTCGCGAGGCAGCGAAGGCATCGTCAATAACCGACGTTGATACGCCGTGTCCGACCAGACTGAAGAACCCGTACTGGCGAAATGCGCATTCGAGCTTCTCGGCAACCTCACTGGCGGGCCGTCCTAGTGAAGCGAACTCGTGAATGTCGATCGTCGGTACGGTGGTCAGAACCCGATCCATGTCAACCTTCCCGGCGTTCGCTGCGCGGCACTGGGCTGTTCATCCGGATAACCCAATGGCGTGATGCAGGTGATCTTCTGATCCGTGCCGACGCCGAGCATTGCGTTGATCTCTGCCTCGCGGATCCTCATGACGTCTGTCCACACTGTTCCGAGTCCTGTGGCATGAGCTGCGAGAAATAGGTTCTGCACAGAAAGTGCGGCTCCTATGTCGTCAAAATCGCCGCCAGGCAGGAGGCCGGCATACACCACCACGAGAACCGGGGCATTCCCGTACGTACGATAGAACTCCATAAGCACGTCGACCTCATCTGGCCTGTCCGGAAGCGCCTCCTCCAGGACAGTACGAACCTCAGGAAGCGCATCGACGCAGAGATCCTGCAACCTACGCCTCTGCTCTCCCTGAACGATGAAGAAGCGCGACTTTTGGAGACCCCAGCCAGAGGGAGCCATCAACGCCAAGTTGAATACGCGTTCAAGCGTGTCACGCGAAACATCATCTCGACGGTACCGCCGAATGCTTCGCCGCATCGCCAAGGCTTCTTCCAGTTCCACCGGCACACCCTTCCCTTACCTATTATTTGAGTTATTCAGCGCCGTTCACATGACCGAGGCTGTCAACGAGCGCCAGGTCGTCCGACCCGACGGTGGCACGTGGACGGGAAGGGTTGGAGTGCAGGCGCCGGGTGACCCCCCACCGGACGGTCAGGTCGTTGTCGATCCGGAGCTGATCCAGGACCCGGGCCACGATGTGGCGGATGAAATCATCGATGGTTTCGGGGTGGTTGTAGAACGCCGGCATCGGCGGCACGATCGACACACCCATCTCACTCAACGTGAGAAGGTTACGCAGATGGATCGTGTTCAGCGGGGTCTCCCGCGGCACCACGACCAGCTTGCGCTGCTCCTTGAGCGTCACATCCGCAGCCCGCACGATGAGTTTGTCCGCGATTCCGTGCGCGAGGGCGGCGAGAGTGTTCATCGAACACGGGATGATCACCATGCCGTCGGCGGGGAACGACCCGCTCGACACCGCTGCCGCTTGATTGCCGTACTGGTAGTAGGTGTCCGCCAGGTCGCGGACCTCCGCGACCGTGTAGTCGGTCTCGATCCGGATCGTCCGTTCAGCCCAGTCGCTGAGCACCAGATGCGTCTCCACGTCCAACGCCCGTAACGCTTCCAGCAGCCGAATACCGGCTCTTCGAACTTGAGCGGGGTTTGTGGCTGAGCCGACCCGAGAGTGAAGGGCTCGCAGCCCGTCAGTGATCATCTGAGTGTCTAGTTCGGATGGTCACAAGTGATGAGCTGCGAGCATGATCAAC
>NZ_JBDPMC010000107.1:0-18309 GCF_039871625.1 Micromonospora sp. B11E3
AACGTCAGCCTGTGCCCGTGGAACATCGGCAGGATCACCGCGGCGGCCCTCGTACTCCTGCACATCGAGCACAACCGCACAACCTGATCACCCAACGCCACGACCCGTTACGCGGAAAGGCTCACTGATACAGAGTGGGTGGACAACGACTCCTGAATGAGGCTGCGGGCATGGCTGATCTCGTCCGATGGCAGCGCGGCCAGGGCGTTCTCCAGCGGATTCACGCGGCGCGCGTGGTCGAACCTCTGGACGTCATGTTCCGACATTCCTGTGATGCCTTTAGAGTTGTCGACCGCGAGCGTGGCCGTGGGCATGCCAGCACGGTCCGACGATTGCGCACGTTGCGGGCTGTACAGCATTTTGCGAGCTATCCCATAGTGAGCTGCGGACAGCTTCCGCCGCTCTTCGTAAATGTCGTGCGCCGCGACCAGGACGGACACGGTCAGGTCGTCGAATGCTCGGGTCTTGGCCGTGCTCCGCTGAACGACCTCGGCGAGTGTCGGCGCGGCGGCCGCCTGGTCCAAGCGCTTTCCTTCAGCGGACATCATCGACCCGGACCGATCGCGCAGCCATTGCTTATGTCTGATTTGTGGCATACCGAATATGGCGTCCCGTGCCAGCGACTCCACGTCATGTGGGCCGCTTGGAGCTTCCGCCTTGGCTTCCCATGGCACACCGAACTGTCGGATCTGGTTCATAAAGACGTCGATGGAGAATTCTCCCCGTGGATCTTGCCCGCGGGTAAAGTTCACCATCCGCTGACGAAAGCTCCGTAGGAACGCGTGACTAGCGAGTAGACGCGACAGTGACTCTTCCGACAGCGCTGACACCGTGCCAGAAACGATCGGGTCCAGCGATCTGTTGGCTGCGGAGCCGAGCGCCGCGCCGACTTTGAACAGTTCCCACAGCATCACTTCGCTGGCAGTGCCGGTCCACGTACGCACCCGTGGGCCGTCGAATATGCCCTCGGACCGGCTGTGCAGGTCACCGTCGAGGCGGACCTCGACCGTAGGAACGTTCCAAATGATGATCGACGTGAACGACTGCCACGGTGGGTGCCCAGAAGCAGATTGGACGGCGAGTTGGGCGTAATAGTGACGGAAAGAAAGGTCGCCAGCCGTCGTACTGTCGAGCACAGCGTCGGTGCGGCCGTGGACCAGTGCGAGTCGTACCAGGGCGCTGCCCCAGAAGCCGAGATCGACGAGTAGTCGCCGACATGCCGGCGTGGGCACGTGGTCCGGGCGCGCTGGCAGCGCAGCGAGACTATGGCTCATGTCGGCGGCGAGCCGCTCGAACGCGGCAGGGCTGTTGAGCGCTTCGGTTATGCGCGCCGGTAGATGATCGAGAGTCCAGCGGGAGATCTGTTCGGAGTAGGTATCCATGCCGGGGCCGCCCATCGAGAGAGGCGAGTGGGACGCGAAGGTCGGCGCATCAGGTGAGCACCGGT
Organism: Micromonospora sp. B11E3; assembly: GCF_039871625.1. Taxonomy (NCBI): domain Bacteria; kingdom Bacillati; phylum Actinomycetota; class Actinomycetes; order Micromonosporales; family Micromonosporaceae; genus Micromonospora; species Micromonospora sp. B11E3. The sequence goes on from NZ_JBDPMC010000107.1 coordinate 1,448, forward strand.
GATGTGATCATCGCCACTGACTGAGTGATCAGTCAATCATTCGATTGGCCCGTCTGGTTCGCCACCTACCGCCGCTCACCTCGTGGCCAACGCCGCCGCTCGGGCGCGACGAGGACACCGTCGTCATGCGCGAGGAGCGCGCTGACCGCGGCGACCCGATGGTCGCCGGGCAGGACGCCCAGGTCGATCAGAGGCGAGCCAGGCCTGCGGACTCCTTCGCCGAGCCGGGCACCGCGCAGTTCGACCGCTCGGTCACGCTGGTCGACGACCCGCTCGGCGGGTCGGGGCTGCCCTTCGACCTGGAGGGCGCCGGGCGGCGGGCGCTGACCCTGGTGGACGCCGGCACCACGGTCGCCGTGGCGCACGACCGGCGCAGCGGCGCGGCGGCCGACACGGGCTCGACCGGGCACGCGGCCCCGGCCGCTGCCACCTTCGGCCCGATGCCCCGCAACCTGCGCCTGGCCGGGCCCGCGCGCCCGTCCGGCGCCGGGCGGGTCGCGCCGGCCGGGCCGGCGGCGGGCACGGAGGCGCCGGCCGGGCCGGTGCTCGACGCGGCGACGGCCGCCCTCGTCGCCGGGATGGGACGCGGCCTGCTGGTCAGCGACCTCTGGTACACCCGCGTGCTGGACTCGAAGAGCCTGGTGATCACGGGCCTGACCCGCAACGGCGTCTGGCTGGTGGAGGACGGCGTGCCGACCCGGGCGGTGCGCGACCTGCGCTTCACCGAGTCGTACCCGCGGGCGCTCGGCCCCGGCGCGGTGCTCGGCATCGGCGACCGGCCGGTCCGGCAGCCGGACCGGGTCGAGGGGGTCTGGTGGGACGCCCCGGCGCTGCGGCTGGCGGCGTGGAACTTCACCGGCGGCGCGTCCGGCTGATCTGCCGGATCGGGGATTTTCCGGCGCCGGGACACACGGGGCAATACCCTGCGCGAACAGCCTGCGGAGATCGGCGTAACGTGTGTCAATTAGCTGCGCCGGTACACCCGGTGCGGTCGGTGGTGTGCGCGTGACGTGGCAGCGGGGTGCGGGTTCGCCGGTCCGCGTGCCGACCGGAACATGATGCCGCCCGTTGAGGGCCCGTCAGGGAGACGACTCGAATGACATCAACGGCAACGAGGCCGCGGGGAGCGCGAGCGCGCGCCGCCATAGCGGCGAAGACGTTGCGGACGGACCGCTGGTGGTTTGCCCCACTGATCACCGTCGTCGGTCTCACCGCCTGGGTCGCGTACGCGACGGTCCGGGTCTTCATGCACGACTACTACTGGGTGGACGCGTACCACTACCTGACCCCGTTCTACTCCCCCTGTGTCACCGAACGGTGCGTCGAGGGCGCCTCGCACTTCGGCAGCTTCCTGCCCGGCTGGTGGATCATCCCGGACGCGGCGCTGACCCTGCCGTTCCTGCTGCTGTTCCGGCTGACCTGCTACTACTACCGCAAGGCGTACTACCGGTCGTTCTGGCTGTCGCCGCCGGCATGCGCGGTGCCGGACGGGCACAAGACCTACGGCGGCGAGACCCGGTTCCCGCTGCTCGGGCAGAACCTGCACCGCTACTTCTTCTACGCCGCCGCCATCATCTCGCTGATCAACACGTGGGACGCGATCCTGGCCTTCCACTCGCCGAAGGGCTTCGGCTTCGGCCTGGGCAACCTCGTCCTGCTCGGCAACGTGGTGATGCTCTGGGCGTACACGATCTCCTGCCACTCCTGCCGGCACATCATCGGCGGCCGGCTCAAGCACTTCTCCAAGCACCCCGTGCGCTACAAGGCGTGGACGCTGGTCTCCTGGCTGAACGTCCGGCACATGCAGCTCGCCTGGATCACCCTCGGCACCCTGGCGCTGACCGACTTCTACGTCATGGCGGTCGCGGCCGGGTGGTTCAACGACCTGCGGTTCATCAACTAGAGGGCCTGACATGACCACCACGAATCGCATCGAACGACACCACTACGACGTGGTCGTGATCGGGGCCGGCGGCGCCGGCCTGCGCGCGGCCATCGAGGCGCGGCTCGCCGGCAAGAAGACCGCCATCATCTCGAAGTCGCTGTTCGGCAAGGCGCACACGGTGATGGCCGAGGGCGGCGCGGCGGCCGCCATGGGCAACGTGAACAGCCGGGACAACTGGCAGGTGCACTTCCGCGACACCATGCGCGGCGGCAAGTTCCTCAACAACTTCCGGATGGCCGAGCTGCACGCGAAGGAGTCGCCGCAGCGGATCTGGGAGCTGGAGACGTACGGGGCGCTGTTCGACCGTACGAAGGACGGGAAGATCTCCCAGCGCAACTTCGGCGGGCACGAGTACCCGCGGTTGGCGCACGTCGGCGACCGGACGGGCCTGGAGCTGATCCGCACCCTCCAGCAGAAGATCGTCTCCCTCCAGCAGGAGGACAAGGCCGAGTTCGGCAACTACGAGGCCCGGATCAAGGTCTTCGCCGAGACCACCATCACCGAGCTGCTGCTCGACGGCGACCGGGTCGCCGGGGCGTTCGGCTACTACCGGGAGTCCGGCGAGTTCGTCCTGTTCGAGGCGCCGGCCGTGGTGCTGGCCACCGGCGGCGTCGGCCGGTCGTACAAGGTCACCTCGAACTCCTGGGAGTACACGGGGGACGGTCACGCGCTGGCGCTGCGCGCCGGGGCGACGCTGATCAACATGGAGTTCCTCCAGTTCCACCCGACCGGCATGGTCTGGCCGCCCTCGGTGAAGGGCATCCTGGTCACCGAGTCGGTGCGCGGCGACGGCGGCATCCTGAAGAACTCCGACGGCAAGCGGTTCATGTTCGACTACGTCCCCGACGTCTTCCGCAAGCAGTACGCGGACAACGAGGCCGAGGCGGACCGCTGGTACAAGGACCCGGACAACAACCGGCGCCCGCCGGAGCTGCTGCCCCGCGACGAGGTCGCGCGCGCGATCAACAGCGAGGTCAAGGCCGGTCGGGGTACGCCGGCCGGCGGCGTCTACCTGGACATCGCCTCCCGACTGCCGGCCGAGGAGATCCGGCGCCGCCTGCCGTCGATGTACCACCAGTTCAAGGAACTGGCCGACGTCGACATCACCAAGGAGCCGATGGAGGTCGGCCCGACCTGCCACTACGTGATGGGTGGCGTGGAGGTGGACCCGGACTCGGGCGCCGCGTACGGCACCGTGCGCGGGCTGTTCGCCGCGGGCGAGGTGTCCGGCGGCATGCACGGCTCCAACCGGCTCGGCGGCAACTCCCTGTCCGACCTGCTGGTCTTCGGCAAGCGGGCGGGCGGGCACGCCGCCGCGTACACCGATCAGCTCACCGCGCGCCCGAAGGTGTCGGTGGCGGCGGTGGAGACCGCGGTGGAGACGGCGCTCGCGCCGTTGCAGCGGGACACCGGGGAGAGCCCGTACAAGCTCCAGCAGGACCTCCAGGCGGTGATGGGGGATTTAGTCGGAATCATCCGCCGACAAGGCGAGCTTGAAGACGCCTTGGGCAGGCTCGCCGAGCTGCGCGAGCGGGTGGCGAAGGTCAGCGCGGCCGGCGGCCGGCGCTACAACCCGGGCTGGCACCTCGCGCTGGACCTGCGCAACATGCTGGTCGTCTCGGAGTGCACGGCGAAGGCGGCGCTGGATCGCCAGGAGTCGCGCGGCGGGCACACCCGGGAGGACTTCCCGACGATGGACCCGAAGTGGCGCCGGGTGAACCTGGTCTGCTCGCTGGACGGCGACGCCGTGCGGCTGACCCACAAGCCGCTGCCGAAGCTGCGGCCGGAGCTGATGAGCCTGTTCGACCGCGCGGAACTGGCCAAGTACCTGACCGACGAGGAGCTGGCCGAATTCGACGCCCTCGCTGAGGAGGCGGGCAAGTAATGGGAACCAAGCGTCACTTCCGGGTCTGGCGGGGCGACGAGAACGGCGGCGACCTGCAGGACTACCAGGTCGAGGTCAACGAGGGCGAGGTCGTCCTCGACGTCATCCACCGGCTCCAGGCCACCGACGCGCCGGACCTGGCCTGCCGGTGGAACTGCAAGGCCGGCAAGTGCGGCTCGTGCTCGATGGAGATCAACGGGATGCCCAAGCTGGGCTGCATGACCCGGATGTCGACCTTCGAGGAGAACGAGACGGTCACGGTCACCCCGCTGCGCACCTTCCCGGTGATCCGGGACCTGGTCACCGACGTCTCGTTCAACTACGAGAAGGCGCGGGAGACCCCGGCGTTCGCGCCGCCGGCGGGGGTGGCCCCGGGCGACTACCGGATGCAGCAGGTGGACGTCGAGCGCTCGCAGGAGTTCCGCAAGTGCATCGAGTGCTTCCTGTGCCAGAACACCTGCCACGTGATCCGGGACCACGAGGAGAACAAGCACGCCTTCTCCGGCCCGCGTTACTTCATCCGGGCCGCCGAGCTTGACATGCACCCGCTCGACGCCCGGACCGACCGCAAGGAGTACGCGCAGGCGGAACAGGGCCTCGGATTCTGCAACATCACGAAGTGCTGCACCGAGGTCTGCCCCGAGCACATCAAGATCACCGACAACGGGATCATCCCCATGAAGGAACGGGTCGTAGACCGCAGGTACGATCCCCTTGTGTGGCTCGGTAGCAAGATCTTCCGGAGGGGTCAGGTGCCTCAGACCAACGTGACCAGCGCCCAGCACAGCGGCGCGGGGAACTCCGCGGGGCACTTCGGCCCTACGCACGGCGCGTCGGCGCATTCCGGCGCGATGCCCGGCGGCGTGCACTCGCACGCGGGCGGCTCGCACGACCCGAGCGCGGAGGCGCAGGCCCAGAGCGGTGTCAACTGGCACCGCGAGGTGCCGCACCCGACCGCGCCGGCGGTCGGTGAGAACGGCCGGCTCCCGCTGACGGAGCTGACGTTCGACCGGGCGGCCGCGCCGTCCCCGTTCGGCGACGACGTGAAGTTCCCGATCCCGCCGGAGCACCTGAACTTCGCCCACCCGGAGCAGGACAAGCACTGAGCACGACGACTGACGACGACGGGGGCCCGCGGCAGACGCCGCGGGCCCCCGTCGCGTTCCCGCCCGGCGCGCCCGTCCCGACCCTGCCCCCGACCACCTCGCCGATCTTGCACTTTCGGCCCCGGCAAAAGCCGCATCTCACTCATTTCTCGGGCCGAAAGTGCAAGATCGCGGGAAAGGGGAGGCGCGCGGGGTCGTCAGCCGTCGGCGAGCAGCGGGCGCAGGGCGGCGACGATCGGTGCGTCGGCGGGGAGCCAGGTGACGGTGTCGAGTTCGGCGGCGGAGAGCCAGCGCAGCGCGGAGTGCTCCAGGGCCTTCGGCTGGTCGTCGTGGAGCAGGCGGGCGGTGTACACCTTCAACACCGAGCGGCCGTGAGCCATCCGCACGTTGCGGCCGACCCGCTGGCCGACCTCGACGCGTACGCCCAACTCCTCGGCGCACTCGCGGGCCAGCGCGGCGGTCTCGCTCTCCCCCGGTTCGACCTTGCCGCCGGGGAACTCCCACATGCCGGCGACCTCGGGCGGAGCGGACCGGGCGCAGGCCAGCACGCGCCCGTCCGCGATGATCGCCGCCCCGACGATGACCTTGAGATCCCGCCGCTCGGTCTGTTCGTTGTCGCTAGCCCGTTCAGTTCGCACGGGCATCCAGCGTGCCAGATCAATCGGCGGTTTGGGTAGCTCGGTCGGCCGCTAGGCCAGTAGAAGTGGGAAGTGTGGGCGTGGACACACCTTCGAGTCGGGCGGAAGACTGGAGGGCACCGAGAAGACACGGGATGGCGACGATTTGGCCACAAGCCGGCAGCGACCCCTGGGAGGTACGGTGATGCGGGTGCTGTTCAGGGGACGCGCAAAGCACGACTACCTGAGCGACGCCCTGAACCTGCTGACCGGGTGGAGCAGGGAGGGCGAGCAGATCCGGCGCATTCTATTGATCGACGACACGCAGCACGCCGCGCTCACCGAACGGGTCAAGGTGGTCGCCGACGCCCTGCACCTGCGCCCCGAGATCAGCCGCCGGGACGACCAGACCCAGATCCGGGTCGGGCACGGCGACGGGGAGCCGCTGTCCGAGGGCGAGGTCCTGCTGGCCGCCCGCATCGAGGACGCGTACCGGGCCGTCACCGGCTCCTGACCGCCCTCCCACCGAGCCTGATGCGCGACGGCGAGTTCCTCGATCCGCTGCTGGTCCCCGTGTACGACGCCGAGTGCCGCTGGGGGCCCGACGACGACTTCTTCCTGGCGGTGGTGAACGAGACGCCGGCCGCCCGCGTACTCGACCTGGGCTGTGGCACGGGCCGACTCACCCTCGCCCTGGCCGCGGCCGGGCACTCGGTCACCGGCGTCGACCCCGCCGGGCCGTCCCTGGCCGCCGCGCGGCGCAAGCCCGGCGCCGACCGGGTCACCTGGGTGCGGGCGGCGTCCCCGGCGCTGCCCGACCGGGCGTACGACGTCGCCGTCATGACCAGCCACGTCACGCAGGTCTTCGTCGCCGACGACGAGTGGGAGCGTACGCTCGCCGACCTGGCGCGGGCGCTGCGGCCCGGCGGCCGGCTGGCGTTCGACTCGCGCGACCCGGCCGACCGCGCCTGGGAGCGCTGGAACCCGGTCGACTCGCGGCGGGTGATCCGGCTGCCGGACGGCCGCCGGGTGCGGGCCTGGACGGAGGCGACGGAGGTACGCGACGGTGTGGTGGACTTCACCCACCACTACGTCCTGCCCGACGGGGCGGAGCGGCTCAGCTCCGCCACGCTGCGCTTCCGGAACGAGGCGGAACTGCGCGACTCGCTCCGGGCCGCCGGCTTCACCGTCGAGCGGGTCCACGGCGGCTGGCACGGCCAGGCCGTGGGCGAGGGAGACGGGGAACTCGTCGTCGTCGCCCGCCGATGAGGGGCGTTGGCGTGGTCCACCTACCGTGAGGTGCATGGCCAACGCGACGTACGACCGCAAGGAGCAGTACCAGCAGATCCAGAGCGGCCTCCTCGACGGGGAGCAGATCATCGCCGTCTACGACGCCATCGGCACCGGGACGGGGTTCATCGGCCTCACCGACCGGCGGGTGATCATCCAGGACCGGTCCTTCGTCGGCAAGCGGTACGCGATCACCAGCATCCCGTACTCGAAGATCACCAGCGTCAGCGTGGTGAGCAACAAGTCGTGGGGCGGGTCGTTCTTCTCCACCGGCGCCATCGCGATCCACGTCGGCACGCACACGTACGAGGTCGAGTTCCGGGGCGCCCAGAAGAGCCACCACGTGCACAACGTGATCCTGCACTACATCTCCTGAGCCTTTCCCTGGCCGACGTGACCGCGGGCAGGACCGGTTGTTGCCGGTGCTGGGGATACTGGTCCGCATGCGGTGGCCACTCTCCACGCCGACCTGGATCCGACGGGCCGTGGGCGCGCGCCGGCTGCGCCTCCTCGCCCTCGCGGCGCTCGTCGGGGCGGTGCTCGCGACGATCGGCACGGTGGCCAGCGTGGCGTGGGTGCGCGGCGGCGCCGACGGGCACCTGTTCAGCGAGCGGGACGTCCCCGAAGCGCCGGTCGCGCTGGTGCTGGGCACCAAGGTCGAGCCGGACGGGACGCCCTCACCGTTCCTCGCCGCGCGCCTGGAGATCGCGCGCCGACTGTTCGCCGCCGGCAAGGTACGGGCGATCCTGCTCTCCGGCGACAACATGAACCCCGGCTACAACGAGCCGGACGCGATGCGGCGCTGGCTGCTCGACCGCGGCGTGCCGGCCCGGAAGCTGGTGCCGGACTACGCGGGCTTCGACACGTACGACTCGTGCGCCCGGGCGAAGCGGGTCTTCGGGGTGGACCGGGCGACGGTGGTGACGCAGTCCTTCCACCTGCCCCGCGCGGTGACGGTGTGTCGGCGCCTCGGTATCGAGGCCAACGGGGTGGGCGACGACAGCGCCAGGGCGAACGCCACGAGGTGGCGGGTCAGCTCCACCCGCGAGTACGGCGCGTGCGTGAAGGCCGCACTGGAGGTCCTGTCCGGACGCGACCCCGTCCACCTTGGCCGGCGGGAGCCCGGCGTGGACGAGGCGCTGGCTGGCGCGTAGTGCGGGTTCGCTCTTGCCGATCATGCGGTTGTGGTGCCAGAAAAGCCGCGAACGCCCACTTTGTCAGGCACCACAGCTCCATGATCGACGCGCAACGAGCCAGCTCAGCAGCGTCGCCGTGTACTGCGGGCTGATGCTGTCGACGTCCTCGCCCTCGCCGAGGGTGGGATAGTGGTCGCAGCCGTCGAGCCGGCAGACGGTCGCCGGCACGGCCGCGCCGGCGGTGGCGCGGCGCCAGGCGGCGATGCTGTCCTCGATGGGCACCCAGGCGTCGGTCGCACCGTAGAACAGCAGCACGGGGCAGGACACCCGCGCGAACACCGGCACCGGGTCGAAGTCCATGTCGCGCCAGGTGCCCGGCTGGTCGGGCAGCTCGCGCGGCACGTACACCAGGGGAAACCAGGGGCGCCCGGCGCACCGGTCCACCGCCGCCTGCGCGGTCGCGCGGTCGCTGTCACCCCGCAGGTACGCCTCGACGGTCGTACGCAGTCGGTCCAGCTCGGCCAGGTCGGCGGCGCCGTAGCCGTGGCGGCGGAGCTGCTCGGCCGTGCCGTAGCGCATCTGCGCGGCGGGGCTGACCCCGCTGCTGGAGACGAGCACCAGGAAGGCGACCAGCTCCGGGTGCAGCGCAGCGGCCAGCGGGGCAGCCCAGGCGCCCTGGCTCAGCCCCCACAGGCCGACCGGCACGTCGCCGACGTACCGGCGCAGGACGCCGAGGGCCGCGACCGCGTCGGCGGCCTGCTCGGCCAGCGGCACGTCGTGACCGCCGACGCGCGGCCGGCGGTCGAAGCGCAGCACCGCGATCCCCGCCTCCGGCAGCACCCGGGCCAGGTGGGTGTAGCAGAAGAAGGACCGTTCCCCGGCCTCGGCCGCGTGCAGGACCACCACGCCACCCCGGGCCGGGCCGGCGGGCAGGTCCACCGTGGCCGGCAGGCGCAGGCCGCCGACGTCGATCGTCAGCTCCAGCTCACCCGGCCCTGCGGCGAAGTCCACAAACTCAGAGTGTAGGGAAGGCTGCTACGCCGGCCGCTGCGGCAGCGACTCCCGCGTCCCGAACCGACAATCACGGGTCGTGGACCCGGCCCGTCTCGAGACTGTCCACAGCACCTTCCAGAGATAGTCAACGGAGCGTAGTCTTCCCTCCTCAGGCGCAAGATCGTCACGCCGTAGCCATGGGGAGACCGCATTCGGCGTACTTCCGTACCGCTCGCCACGACGCTGGGTGCGGGGGCCCTGCTGTCGGCAGCCACCGCATGGGGCGCGGCCTGGATCCGGTTCGCGGATGCCCCCCGCCTGAACATTCTCGTCCCGCTGGCTCTGGCTGCGGTGTTCGTCGTGGGCTGGCTGCTGGCCTCTCGGGCAGCGCCATCCTTGAAGCCGCTGCCGGCGACCGCTTCTCCCCGGGAGAGGATTCCGGGGAGGCTGGGAGCGGTGCGCCGCGACTGGGGATTCATCGCCGCGTTCTACCTCACCGTGTGGGCACCGAACGTAGCGGCCATCACCGCCTATGGCGGTCGCGGGTCGATCGTGGGCCCCCTGGCCCGCCCGGTGGCGGGACATCGCGGGCACGGACAAGCAGCGCAGGGTCTCCGCCGCCTTCGTCTCCGACTCCGGCCACGTGGTCTGGGGCGTGACGCAGGAGGAGGACCACACGGAATATCTGCGTGCCGGTGCCGCACCGGTACGCCAGACCGACACCGCGCTCGCCGTTGAGCCGCTTCCCCAGCCGTCCCGGTACTTCCCCAACGTGCACGCCAGCCACCTGGGCATCGCGGCGGTCGGCGCCCTCCTCGCCGTCCCGTACCTGCTGGGCGTCGTCCCCCACTGGGTCGGCCTGCTCCTGGGCGTGATCGCGGGAGCCCTGGGACTCTTCGCGGGGATGACGATGGACGGAGAGGGCGTGGACCAGGAACCGTGGACCCGCTGTGAGAGGTCGCACCCGTCGCTGCAGTGAGTCGCGCCGTCGCACAACCGACGGCGAGGTGCAGGCCGTGGCGGCGGGCCGGATTCAGACGTTGAAGCGGAACTTAGGTGCGCCCTCCCGTGACCTGCCGCAGCCTGATCGGCACGCTGGTCACGTCCCGTCTTGGGCTCACGTCATTGGTCGCTGATTGCCAGCGTTTCACGCTGTCTTGTGCCCCGTGTGTGCCCCTGACGGCTCCATGACCTTGAACGGCTCTCGGATTATGGCGGGAAGGTCGCCCAAGGTAGCGATAACCGGCCCGCCCCAGCTGGGGTCGGTGTCGTTGTGCTCCGTGGTCCGGAAGACGGTCATACCGACCGCTGCCGCCCCGGGCAGCTCACCGTCCGAGCCATCGCCAACAAAGACGCACTCCGCTGGCCCAACGCCCACGCCCTCAGCAGCAAGGTGATAGATCGCCGGGTCTGGCTTGGCCAGCCCGACATCGCAGGAGAAGATCGCGACGTCGAACCGGTGGGCGAGTCGGCTCTGCGGCCATGCCTCGGCAGTGTCCGAGGTGGCGTTGCTGATGAGGGCCAGCGGATGCCCGTCGCCGCGTAGCGCGTCGAGCACCTCCAGGGTGGCGGTCGAGACACTATCCAGCACCCGGCGCCCGAGGGCTCGCCGATGTTCACCGGCCCGTGTCACCTGTTCGTTGGTTGGTGCGCCGCCGAGGCGTCCGGCGAGGATGCGGATGGTCTCCTCCACGTCCCACCAGACCATCCGGTCCCGCCAGGTGGCGTGGTACGCGGCGACCAGCGCGGCCGGAGCCACCCCGACCATGACCGCCATCTCGCCGACTACCTTGTCGCGCTCGTCGTCGGCACCCCCGATCAGGGTGTGGTAGAGGTCGAAGATCACTGGCCGAGGCATGCGAGCATCCTACTGAGATCGTCAGCGCTGTCACCGTGCTTGCCATCCCGTCTGAGTTCGACCAGCCCGTCTGGGGAGGGGGGGCCGCCGCCCGGCCCGCCACGTCAAGTGGACCTTGACGCACGTACGGACGCTGCTGGAACAGGCTGAGTCGGCTCTCGTGTCGCGGACCGCGCCCCCGGCGGACACCGCCACAGTGGCGCGGTTGACCCAACCTCGCCCGGCACGGACCCGGCTCCCGGGGTCGGAGGTGGCCACCGGCGGCCACCCTCCCCCTCCCAGGCGAGGGTTGACCTGACCCTGCGCGGCTGCGGAGCCGGCTCCTGGACGACCGGCATGCCGTTGCGCGGCCACCGCCCCCATGCTTGGGCCTTGCCGGTCAAACCAGCCGCGGCATTCTCGGACCCACCTCGCACAAGCCCAGCCGCCGAATGATGACCACGGCGGTCCCGGCGGCGTCCCGGCCAGTGTGAGTGGTCACCGCGAGCCGGCAACCGGGTGACCACTCCTCTCGGTCTTCAAAGCTGGGCTACAAACGGAGCCGGAAACGAGCCCAGCCAGCCGGCCCCCGCGCAACCCGTCGTGTCCACCGCCGTACGCGTCCGGCCGGTGTCGGCGCTGCGCGCGATCCTGGTGATGATCGGCGCTGGCAGGCTTGGCTCGCAGCCGTATCTCCGGCTCTCCAATACCGCGCCGTGCGCGCCGGGGCGTGACCGGCCGCCAGGCCGCACGCGCGCCCCGGCGCACACGGCGGCGGGCCGCTTGCGGCCCGCCCTTGACCAAGTAAAGAAAGTCTGAACACGCTACGCTCAGGCCACAGCGAGGGCCGGCTATGCAGCGCGCGACTGCTCCCACGGGTAGGGCATCGCCTTGAGCCTTGCTACATGCTCAACGTGGCGTCGGTGCCGCTCCACGTCGCCAACGGCTTCCGCTTCGTCGGCCCAGCTCTGAACCTCGGCAATCCACGCCTCATGGTCGGTGCGCAGCAGGTCGCGAAGCGCCTGGATGTGCTGATCAACGCTCATCTTCCGAACCTCCTAGCCGCTCATCGAGCCTACCAAGCTCGTACCGGCTGTCCTCGACTTGCTGCCGGTAGAACTCCTGGTGCTCCTCGTACTGCTTGATGAAGGTGCGAGCCCGCTCAATCTGGGCAACGAGCCTCATCCGCTCGAACTCGTCTCGCTCTTTCGGGGTGGTCACTCCGGGGACTCTCCTATTCGTTACGACTCGGCCACGTTCAGCTATGGCGAGGTTTCGCGCGTCAGGCGCTCAGTCGCTTGACAAACACGTCAGCGATCTCCCGCATGCTGGTGACCACCACGTCCGCTCCGGCTGCCTGGAACATCTCGACCTTGGCCGGTCGGTTCGCGTACCCGATCACCCGCGTCCCCGCCGCCTGCGCCCCCTCAATGTCCGCAAGCGAGTCCCCGATCAGTACACACCGGCCAGGGGACTCGCCCACCGCGCGCGCGGCTTGATGGATCGGGGCGGGGTTGGGCTTCATGCGCTCTGGGTCGGCGTACGCCCGGCCGACGACTGGCGAGACGTGCATGGCAAGGCGGTGCGCTGCCAGGTAGGCGCTCACCGCACCGGCAGAGTTGTTGCTGACAACCGCCACGGGAAGGCCAGCCTGTCGGGCCGCAAGCGGGTCTCGGTCTGCGCCTGGGCGAGTTGCTCGCACTTCGCGTCGAGGATGTCGACTTCACCGCCCGGACGGCACGGATCGAATGGCAGTTCGCTCCACAGTCCAAGATCAGGACGGTACCGAAGACGCCTCGGTCCCGCCGGACCGTGCCGCTTCCTCTGGTGGTCGCCAACGCCGTCCGTGAGCACCTGGCGGAGTTCCCACCGACCACCGACGGAACCATCTTCACCACCCGCTTCGGTAGCCCGTACCGGCACGACTACTACGGCTCGCGCATCTTCGGGGCGGCAGCCGAGCAGGCCGGGCTACCGGAGAACATCACGACCCACGACCTACGCCACCATTACGCCTCGGTCCTGCTCATGCAGGGCGAGTCGGTCATCGTGGTGGCCGAACGGCTGGGGCACGAGAACGCGACCCTCGTCCTGTCGACGTACGGCCACCTGATGCCGGACTCGGAGGAACGCACTCGGCGGGCGGTCGATGACGCTTGGGGTTGTGCCCCGGATGTGCCCCCGAGCGAGGGCACAAGCGTGTGAGCTGCGGGAAGGGGCCGGTTTCAGACGTTGAAGCGGAACTCCACCACGTCGCCGTCCTGCATGACGTACTCCTTGCCCTCGATGCGGACCTTGCCGGCCGACTTCGCCGCCGCCATCGACCCGGCCGCGACCAGGTCGGCGTAGGAGACCACCTCGGCCTTGATGAAGCCGCGCTGGAAGTCGGAGTGGATCACGCCCGCGGCCTCGGGGGCGGTCGCGCCGACCGGGATGGTCCAGGCCCGCGCCTCCTTCGGCCCGGCCGTCAGGTACGTCTGGAGCCCGAGCGTGCGGAACCCGACCCGGACCAGCTGGTCCAGGCCCCGCTCGGACTGCCCGATCGACTCCAGCAGCTCGCGGGCCTCCTCCTCGGGCAGGTCCACCAGCTCCGACTCGATCTTGGCGTCCATGAAGACCGCCTCGGCCGGGGCGACCAGGGCGCGCAGCTCGTCGAGGAACTCGGCGTTGGCCAGCTCGGCCTCGTCGACGTTGAAGACGTACAGGAACGGCTTGGTGGTGAGCAGGTGCAGCTCGCGCAGGTGCTCCAGCTCGATGCCGGCCGCCGCCGCGCCGGCGTACAGGGTGGTGCCGCCGTCGAGGACCTCGACCGCCTGCTTCGCGGCGGCCACGGCGGCGGCGCGGTCCTTGCGGAGCTTGGCCTCCTTCTCCAGCCGGGGCAGCGCCTTCTCCAGCGTCTGGAGGTCGGCCAGGATCAGCTCGGTGTTGATCGTCTCGATGTCGTCGGCCGGGGAGACCTTGCCGTCGACGTGCACCACGTTCGGGTCGGAGAAGGCCCGCACCACCTGGCAGATCGCCGACGCGTCCCGGATGTTCGCGAGGAACGCGTTGCCCCGACCCTGCCCCTTCGAGGCGCCCCGGACCAGGCCGGCGATGTCGACGAACGACACCGGGGCCGGGAGCACCTTCTGCGAGGCGAAGATCTCGGCCAGCTTGTCCAGCCGCTCGTCCGGCAGCCCGACGACGCCGACGTTCGGCTCGATGGTGGCGAACGGGTAGTTCGCCGCGAGCACGTCGTTCTTGGTCAGCGCGTTGAACAGGGTGCTCTTGCCGACGTTGGGCAGGCCGACGATCCCGATGGTGAGGCTCACGGGCCGCCAGTCTACGCGGCCGTCCGGGCCGGCCTCCGGCCGCCGCGCGTTCGGCAGGGGCAGTCGGGCCTCACCCAGTGCAGTGGCTGGTGGGCAGGGTGCCGCCGCCGACCCAGATCACGTCCTGCGCGAGCAGGTGCGCGCGGACGTCCTCGACGTTCGGCATGGGGAACAGGGCGACGTGCGAGACGCGGAACCGGGTGCCGGCGAACGCCCCGTAGACGGCGGTGAACGACGTGGGCTGGTCGCCCACGGCCTGGCCGAGGTAGCACAGCCGGGGCTCCGGGCCGGTCTGGGCCAGCTCGGCGGCCAGCTCGAAGACCGGCCCGGGGCGCAGGTCGTACGGGCCGCGGTCACGGCCGAAGAAGCCCATGCTGGTGGCGACGATGGTCGGTTCGCTGGCGGGCACGCTGGCCCCTGTCCTCTCGTCGGTACGTGGTGCAGACCCGGACGCCGCGGCTCAGGATCTGGACGCCGCCGCGAGCAGGGTGCGCAGCAGGTCGGCCAGCCGGGTGCGATCCTCCGGCGGCAGGACGTCGAGGATGCGCCGCTGCACCGCGAGTCCCGCCTCCACCGACTCCTCGACCACCCGGCGGCCCTCCTCGGTCAGGCTGACCCGCAGGCCGCGCCGGTCGGCCGGGTCGGGGCCGCGGCGCACCAGCCCGGCCCGCTCCAGCCGGTCCAGCCGGCCGGTCATCCCGCCGGAGGTGAGCATCATCGCGGCGGCGAGCGCCTTGGGGGAGAGCGTGTACGGGTCACCGGCCCGCCGCAGGGCGGCCAGCACGTCGAAGTCGCCCCGGCTGATGTCCCAGGCCGCGTACACCCGTTCCTGCTCGTCGCCCACCAGCCGGGCCAGCCGGTAGATACGGCCGAAGACCGCCATCGGTTCCGGCCGTAGCCCGGCCCGCTCGCGGCGCCACTGCTCGACGATGACGTCCACGTCGTCCGGCTCGGTCATCCCGGCATTGTGCCGCAGCTCGCACTGGCGGCCTTTACTCACCCGTGATTTGCTTACCACTAAGCTACTTAGCATCGAGAGGTTGAGCCGATGAGCCGAGGTGCCGCCGATCTGCTGGCCACCGCCGTCGCGCCCGCGGCCTGGGGTACGACGTACCTGGTCACCTCCGAGCTGCTGCCGCCCGACCGGCCGCTCTGGTCGGGGGCGATCCGGGCGCTGCCCGCCGGCCTGCTGCTGCTCGCCCTGACCCGGCAGTGCCCCAACGGCGGGTGGTGGTGGCGGGCGGCCCTGCTCGGCGCGCTCAACATCGGCGCGTTCTTCCCGCTGCTCTTCCTCGCCGCGTACCGGCTGCCCGGCGGCACCGCCGCCGTGCTCGGCGCGGCCCAGCCACTGCTGGTCGCCGGGCTGACCGTGCTCGTCCTGCGCGAACGTCCCCGGCCACCCGCCCTGCTCGCCGCCGCCGCGGCACCGCTGGGCGTCGCCCTGGTCGTGCTCCGGCCGGGCGCCGGGCTCGATCCCGTCGGCGTGGCCGCCGGCCTGGCCGGGGCTGCCGCGATGGCGGCCGGGCTGGTGCTGACCCGCCGCTGGGGCCGCCCCGCCGGGGTCGGCATCCTCGCCGCGACCAGCTGGCAGCTCACCGCCGGCGGCCTGATGATCACGCCGTTGGCGCTCGCGCTGGAGGGGCCGCCGCCGGCTCCCGACGGCCCGGCCCTGCTCGGGTACGCGTGGCTCGGGCTGGCCGGCACCGCCGTGGCGTACGCCCTGTGGTTCCGCGGGGCGGCGCGGCTGCCGCTGACCCAGGTCTCCGTGCTCGGCGCGCTCAGCCCGCTGACCGCCGCCGTGCTCGGCTGGCTCGTGCTGGGGCAGGCGCTGGGCCCGGCGCAGCTCGCCGGATTCGCCGTTGCCGTCACCGCGACCGTGGTCGGCCAACTGCCGGACCGCCCTCCGCCCCCCGGGCCGGTCAGCCGGCCAGCACCCGCCGCTCCCCCGCGCCCGGCCCCGCCCCCTCCGGCGCGGCCGTCGACAGCTCCAGGTCAGCCACCGCGGCCAACTCGGGGGTGGTGAGCTGACGGCGGATGGCCGGGGACAGCTCGCGGGCCGCGGCGGCCGGCAGGGTGAACCGGTGCGCGGCGGACGGACCTGCGGCCTCGGACTCGCCGAGCATCCAGCGCACCTCGTCGGCCGTCCAGCCGAGCCCGGGGCGGCCGGCGATCTCCCGGACCAGGCGCAACCCCACCCGCGTGTCGTCGTCGTAGAAGCGCATGCACCAGTGGTGCGCCCACATGCCGAGGGCGCGCAGACCGGCGGCGTCCAGGGACGCGACGAGCCGCCCGCAGGACGTGTCGCGGAACGCCCGCCCGGGATCACCCGCCCGGTCCCGCTCCAGGGCGCCGTACGCCGCCGGCGCGACCGCTCGCATCCGGTCGTAGAAGCTCTGGACCACCGTACGGTCGAGCCGCGCCCGCCCCGACCGCATCAGCGGACACCTCGCCCGGCCACGCTCGCCATCGCCGCCACCCCTTCTTGAGTTTGGTGGCGGGACCGTACCGGCCATGACCGACACTTTCGGGACACGGGGGTCGACAAGGGGATGCCACCAGGTGGCAAGCGAGGCAGCTTTAGCTGTCTTGGGCATGCTGTGGTTGTCCCGTTGGCGTGAGGGAATGGGCGGCGTCGGAGGGCGTTTCGTGTGTCGCCGTTCGGCGTCGGTATGCGGCCGGCTTGTCGGGTCGGGTGGTCCAACATGGTCGGTGAGTCGCTGGCTTCGGCCGTCAGGGTTGGGT
>NZ_JBDPMC010000108.1:0-18184 GCF_039871625.1 Micromonospora sp. B11E3
AGCTCGAAGCCCTCGGCTACACCGTCACCCTCGCCCCGGCCGCCTGACCAACCCCACAGCAGGATCAATCCCGGCTCCGCCGGGATGCTGCCGCCTGCCCACTCACCGTCCATTTTCGGATCAGCGCACGCGCTCTTGGAACTGCTCTCCGAGAGCGCGGACACCGCGCCGACGCCGAACCCGTCCTGGTCGAGGCGCAGCAGGCGCTGACCCCGATCTGGGGCATCGCGCCCGCGTGCCGGCTGACCGGCCTGTCCCGCGCCACCCTCTACCGCCACCGGACTCCACCGGCCGAACCGAAGCCCCGGGCGCCGCGCAAGCCGCCACCGTCGGCGCTGACCGAACCCGAACGGCAACAGGTCCTGAACCTGCTCAACAGCCCGCCCTACCAGGACCTGGCACCCGCGCAGGTGTGGGCCCGTGAGCTCGACGAGGGCCGCTGGTGGTGCTCGGAGTCCACCA
Source organism: Micromonospora sp. B11E3 (assembly GCF_039871625.1). NCBI lineage: Bacteria > Bacillati > Actinomycetota > Actinomycetes > Micromonosporales > Micromonosporaceae > Micromonospora > Micromonospora sp. B11E3. The sequence continues at coordinate 463 of NZ_JBDPMC010000108.1, forward strand.
TGTACCGGATCCTGCGCGCCGCCGGCCAGGCCGGCGAACGCCGCAGCCAGGCCACCCACCCGGCCCGCACCAAGCCGGAACTGGTCGCCGACGCCCCCAACCAGGTCTGGTCGTGGGACATCACGAAACTACGCGGACCGGTCAAAGGAGTCTGGTTCCACCTGTACACGGTGATCGACATCTGGTCCCGCTACGTCGTCGGGCACCTGGTCGCCGCCGCCGAGGACGGCCAACTCGCCGAGGCACTCATCGCCGACGCCGCAGGCCGCGAACGCGTCGACCCCGACCAGTTGACCGTGCACGCCGACCGTGGCGCGGCGATGACCTGCAAGACCGTCACCCAACTCCTCACCGACCTCAAAATCGGCCGCAGTCACAGCCGACCGAAGACATCGAACGACAACCCGTTCATCGAAGCCAGCTTCAAGACCTTGAAGTACGACCCGACCTTCCCCGAACGGTTCGGCTCCATCCAACACGCCCGCGCGCACTGCGAAGCGTTCTACACCTACTACAACCACGAACACCGGCACTCCGGGATCGCCCTGCACACCCCGGCATCGGTCCATCACGGCACCGCCGAGCAGATCCGTGAGCAGCGGCAACGCACCCTCGACGCCGCCCGAGCCGCCCACCCGCACCGATTCGGCAGCCGCCGACCCGTCGCACCCCGGGTTCCCGAACAGGCATGGATCAACAAACCCGACAACCAGGCCACCGACCAACACTTCCACCAGGTCAGCCGAACCACCCGCCTACCAGCAAGCTAACCAAAATCAACTAGCTGTCTCGCTGGACTTGACAGGTTCCGCCTGTTCGGCCGCGAGACCGGCCGAGAAATGCGGCTGGAAGTGTGAGCCCTTCCGTGGTTGCATGATCTTCATGGTGTCTGCCGACCGCTTGCTCGCTTTCACGGCTATGTCCTTCCTGCTGATCTTGATCCCTGGCCCCAGCGTTCTATTCGTGATCGGACGGGCTCTGGCACAGGGGCGCCGCGCCGCACTGACCACGGTGGTAGGGAACACGCTCGGCGCATACGTGCTCGTCGGGGCCGTGGCAATGGGGATCGGATCCATTGTGGAACGCTCGGCCGTCATCTTCACTGCGCTCAAGTTGGCGGGTGCCGCCTACCTGGTGTATCTCGGCGTCAAGGCGTGGCGGGAGCGTGATTCGCTGCCGGCCTCCTGTACCGGCGCCGGGGCGGCGCGCAGCGGGCTGCGCACCTTTTGGGAGGGGTTCACGGTCGGCGTGTCGAACCCCAAGACCATCGTGTTCTTCGCGGCCGTGCTGCCGCAGTTCGTCGACCGCGGTCAGGGGAATGTCGCGGTGCAAATGTTGGTGCTCGGTCTGGTCTTCAACGCTATCGCTGTCGTTTGCGACAGCATGTGGGGTCTGGTCGCGGCCACCGCACGGGATTGGTTCGCCCGCTCACCGAGACGACTTTCCCTGGTTGGCGGGGTCGGTGGACTCTCACTGATCGGCCTCGGCGTCACTGTGGCCGTCACCGGACGCAAGGACTGAACTGATCCGCCGCCGGTAGGCGTCGCGGGGTGTGGCGGAGGCTTGATCCTTTCCGGGCGGGATGTTGGGCGGCGTACCAACGTGTTCTTGCGCCGGCTGCCGCGCCGGCCCTTGCCCCATGATCCAGATGGGTAGGGGCTCGGTTACGGTGTGCACGACTTCCCATCCGGTGCGACTCCAGCGCCCTCCTCTGTCGTCATGCGCGCGAAGGTCGGTCGACGAGGGCTGCCTGTGGGTGGCGTGAGCCCTTCAACTGTCGGTGGCCGCTTTCATGGTCAACTGCCGGTAGTGTGCCAACCGCCTTCGCGCGGCGGACAGTAGGGGAGTGGGCTTTCTGTCCGCCCACTGAGAGAGGCAACATGGCACTCATGTCCCTGCCCACCCCCACGCTGCACACGGCTCGCCTGCGACTGCGTCCCTTCGGCGACGCGGACGCGAACGCCCTCTTCGCGCTGCACAGCAGCGCCTACGTGCTGCGCTACTGGGACGCGCCGCCCTGGACCGAACGTGTGCGCGCCGAGCGGTTCATCACGGCTTGCCGGCAGATGGCAGAGGACGGCACCGGGGCGCGGCTGGCCGTGGACCGTGTTTCCGACGGGGCGTTCGTCGGCTGGTGCAGTCTGACCCGGTGGAATCCGGACTACCGCAGCGCGTCGCTGGGCTACTGCTTTGACGATGCGGCATGGGGCCACGGCTACGCGACGGAGGCCGCGCGCGCTTTGCTGCAGTGGGCGTTCGACACGCTGGACCTGAATCGAGTCCAGGCCGAGACCGATACGCGCAACGCGGCATCTGCCCGCGTGCTGGAGAAGCTCGGGTTCGTGCGTGAAGGGACGTTGCGGGAGGACTGCGTCGTGAACGGCGAGGTCTCGGACTCGTGGGTGTACGGGCTGATCAGGCGGGAGTGGCGGCCGTCGTCCGAGCCGGTTCGCGCCCGCTGAGTCCTCGCTCCCTCGCGCGACGTCGCCCGGCACCCGGGTGTTTCGCTTCGCTGCGTCGAGGGGCCGGCACTGGGCATTCACGTAGCCGTGCAGCGATAGTCGCGCAAGGTAATCGACGATGGCTCACCTGGAAGAACACGGTCGACCTGACGGGCAGGCGATACATCGAGGTGAAAGCAGAAGATCTCGCAGCCGACTGGCCCGGGCAGCGCCGCGCCCTGTTCGAACGGCTCGGCGTCGACGACTTCGCCACCCCTTCGACGTTTCAGTCGCACAAGCTGACGAACCGCAACGACCAATTCGACGACGAAACCCGCGAGTTCATCGAAGAAGCACTCGGCAAGGTCATCCAGGCCATGGGATATGAGTGACGGCTCTGGTCCTCCACCCTTGACGACGCCGCGTCGCGCCCCTCGAACGCCCGGTAAACGCTGCTTCGCCGAACCGCATCGCAGACCACTCGTTCCTAACTTTCCGGCCGTCTGCCCGTGAGCTGAACCCGAACGCGGACGCTGTTTGGAGCCCGCGCCTGTGGGCGGGTGCACGTTTCTGCCGCGACTCGCGCGCTAGCCAGCGTTACGGCGGACGTCGACACATGGACATGGCGCGATCAGGAGCCGCGATCGCGTGACCGCCACAGAGCTGCGGTTCGGAACGCGGGCGTACAGGGCGTCGCGGCGGGCGCGGCGGTGAGATCCTGGGCGGCATGACGGACCTCGACGCCAAGGCGAATCTCCATCGGTACCTGCGGGAGGCGCGCGAGGCGCTGCTCGGCAAGCTCGACGGGCTGTCGGAGTACGACGTACGGCGCCCGCTCGTGCCGACCGGGACGAACCTGCTCGGGCTGGTCAAGCACGTGGCCTCGGTGACCGCCGGGTATTTCGGCGAGGTGTTCGACCGCCCCTTTCCCGAGCCCGTCGCGAGCCTTGACGAAGACGCCGAGCCGAACACGGACATGTGGGCCGCAGCCGACGAGTCCCGGGACGACATCATCGGGCTGTGGCACCGAGTCTGGGCACACGCGGACGCCACGATCGAGGCGCTCCCGATCGACGCGCCCGGGTCGGTGCGGTGGTGGCAACACACGCCGGTGGCGCTGCACCTCATCCTCGTGCACGTGCTCGCCGAGCTGAACCGGCACGCCGGGCACGCCGACATCGTGCGCGAGCTGGTCGACGGCCAGGTCGGCTGGCGGCGGCCCGGCGACAACGTGGTCGAGGGAGACGAGGCGTGGTGGGCCGCGTACCGCGAGAGGCTGGAATCCACCGCACGCGAGTTCGCCTGAGGACGCGGTCTTCACGTAACCCCGCGGATGCCGTCCAATTCGTCGTAGAAACCGTCTGCATGCGGCCGGCGGCCGTCGCAGCCCGAAGCCAAGGTCACATGCACGGATTTGTCGCGATACGCGCGCTACCCAGGGTTGCGTGACCGGTCGCGGCTTGCAGTGCGGATCCAGCCGACGTGCGGATGCAGATCACCGGTAGCTCGGCACTACGATCGCGGCCAGGTTGCGCCAGAACGAGTCACCCGGGGAACGGGCCTCGCACCGTGACACCCCCGTCGACCACAACGCTCTGCCCAGTCACGTAGGACGAAAGCGGTGAGGCCAGATAGACGGCGGCCGCGGCAGCATCGTCGGGAACACCGAGCCGGCGCATCGGAATCTCGGGCACCTCGTCGGCGGGCTGGGCAGAGTTTGCTACCGCCGTTGCGATGGCGCCGCAAGCCACGACGTTCATGCGGGATCCCTTCCCGGCGTACTCCGCGGCGACGGTCTTGGCGAGGGCTTAGAGCGACCGGCAATAGGGCGTGAGTTCGGTCAGAAGGTCAGACCAGGGCAGCAAGCGGGCACAGGCATCAACGATCATGTGAGTTCTCTACGCTCCGTGATCGACGAGGATGCCCGTGCCCGTGATCCCATCATCGCTGTTGGAGCCCGTGTGGGTCCAGTTCGACGCGCTGCTGCCCGAGCAACCGGAGTTCGACCCGACCCACCCGCTGGGCTGCCACCGGCGGCGGGTGTCCAACCGGGTCGTGTTCGCCCACGTCGTTGACGCCCTGGTCCACGGCTCCGGATACGAACATTTTGCCACCGAGGCATGCTCGGACCGCACCATCCGCCGGCGCCTGCACGCCTGGGCGCAGGCAGGGCTGGGCGAACAGCTCCACGCCCTCGCCCTGGCCGCCTACGACCGCATGATCGGCCTTGACCTGGCCGACGTCAGCGTCGACGGGGCCATCACGAAAGCCCCGTGCGGCGGCGACCGCGCCGGTCGTTCCCCGGTCGACCGGGGCAAGGGCGGCATGAAACGCTCGACCGGCACCGACGGCGACGGTATCCCGCTCGGCCTGATCGGCACGAGCGCCAACCGCCACGACTCGCCACTGCTACGCGGCACCTTCGAAGCGTGCAGCACACAACTGCGGCACCACTGGCCCGAGCAGGTAACCGCGCATCTGGACCGCGCCTACGACAACGGCCCGACCCGCAACCTGCTCGACGAGCTGGGCTTCGACGCCGACATCGCGCGTAAGGGCATCCCCGCCCCTGTCCAGGTCGGTAAACGCGGGGTGGTCGAGCGGTCGAACTCGTGGATGAACGGGTTCGGCAAGATCCGCCGCTGCACCGACCGCAACGCCACCATCATCGACTTCTACCTGTACCTGGCCGCAGCGTTCGTCACAGTCCGTCAACTCATCCGCCGCGCCCGCACGCTCTACCGCTGGGACACTCGGCCCACCACCCGCAGGCTCAAGTAACACCTATTGCCGGTCGCTCTAAGGCTGGCGATACTCAACTCCCAAAAGTGGAGGTGTACGTGAATACTCGAAGAACGACTTGCCGCGCGGCCTTGGTCATGTCCATCGTGGCGGCTCCGTTACTGAGCCTGACACCCCCGGCGACAGCGACGGCGGAGCCGCTGCTCGCCGTGCCGACCAGCTCCATCGGGACGTTCTCCTTGGCTGCGGAGGAGGAGTCGGTCACCCTGACGCTGGACGCGTCCCAGTCCCTGATGGGCCAGATTCCGGTCACGCTGCGGGTGATGCCGCTCGGAGACTCGATCACCTCTGGTCTGGAGAGTTCCGACGGGAACGGCTACCGCGACGAGTTGTACAACTACCTGAAAAACAGCGCGCAGGGCGTTGACTTCGTCGGGTCGGTGCAGGCCGGCTCGATGAGTGACCCTGACAACGAGGGCCACCCGGGCGACCGGATCGACGAGATCGCGAACTTCGCCGATTGCAGCGTGCCGCAGTATCAGCCGAACGTGATCACCCTGCACGCCGGCACCAACGACATGAATCAGGACTACTACCTGTCGTCCGCGCCTACCCGGCTCAAGAATCTGATCAACCAGGCGCTGGCGGACTCACCCCGTGCCACGGTGCTGGCCGCCAAGCTCATCCCGACCGGCAAGGCCGGGCTGCAGCCGCGCATCGACGCATACAACGCGGCGCTGCCCGGCGTGGTAGACGACCTGCAGCGCGAGGGCAAGCACGTCCTTCTGGTGGACATGAGTCGGGTGCTGGTCAGCGACGGACTGGAGAACGACGCACACCCGACGGACGCGGGCTACGCCAAGATGGCCGACGCCTGGTACGAAGCCGTACTTGAGGCGAACGCCAAGGGCTGGCTTCAGACCCCGCTGGCCGAGCAGGCCCCCGCCGTCTGCGACGCCTTTCTCGGCGAGGGATGGCGCGCGCTGGGCGTGATCGCCCCCGGCTACGGTGTCAACCTAGGCCGCACGATCATCACCGAGCTCAATGGCGACCAGCGGGCCGACTACCTTCAGGTCGGTCAAGACGGCAAGTTCCGCGCATCGGTGAACACCGTCGGTACACCCGGGCAACCCGACTGGGTGGACGTGGGCACGTACGACCCGGGAGCCGGAACGGTCGACGTCCTCGGGGAAGAGGTCCGGTTCGCCGACATCAACGGGGACGGACGCGACGACTACCTCGCGGTCAGTTCCGACAGCAAGGTACGGGCCTTCCTCAACTACCCCGGGTCGGGTAACCAGCTCAGGTTCGTCCACGCGGGAATCGTCTTCAGCGAGGAGTCGTTCAACCGGAACAACCTCCGCTTCGCGGACGTCACGGGGGACAAGCGCGACGACATCCTGCGGGTCAGCGCGGAGGGCGCGGTCCACGCGTACGTCAACCTGTGGACCTCCACCGATCCAGTGCCCCAAGAGTGGCGGCTGTGGCTCAACTGGGCCGGCGGAACCCAGGGCTCATCGCTGGAAGCCGTCCGGTTCGCCGACGGCGACGGTGATGGCCGGGCCGACTACCTGCAGGTCAGCATTGAGGGCGCGGTGCACGCCTTCCTCAACCGTGGTGGCGGGGGCAACGGTAGCTTCGAGGCCCGCTACAACTGGGCCTACGCGTCCAACTATCCCCGCAAGTACGTCCAGTTCGCCGACATCAGCGGTGACGGCAAAGCCGACTATCTGGTCGTCTACGACGGCGGCGCAGTCCGCGCCTGGCTGAACCGCGGCGGAAACTAGCAGTACTTTGTCGCGTTTCGGTAGTTTGGTGGCCGGCCGGGAATTGACTCGTTGCATCCGATGTGGATGTTCGCGAGGTGGAGCGCGGTGCGGACCGCACCCCCGTACCGTGGGGTGGGACAACGACCGAAACAGCGCTACCGGGACGCGGTCGTCTCGGTCAGAGACCTGATCGCATCCGTCGGCCCCGACGCAGCCCGGACGGTCACCTGGCGGGACGGTTCCCGCACCCGCGCGGGCAAGCCGGTGAAGATGCGTTCCCGGTTCGTGTTCCTCCGCGTCCGTCCGTCCGGGTCCTGCTGGCCGCCCACCGCGACCACGACCTGCCCGAGGCGTGGCTGATCGCCGATTGGCCAGCCAATCGGCGATCAGCCACGTACTGGCTGTCGAACCTGCCGGCCACCACGGCGAAACGCACTCTCATCCGGTGGGCGAAACTCCGGTGGCGTATCGAGCACGATTACCGCGACGGAACTATACATCGCTATCTGTTGCTAAAGATCACCGATGCGCCAACAGTTGTCACCCCCATGTCCCGGCTCCGCCGGGACGCTACCGCACACGTGGTCAAGGTCCGAGCTTCGTCTCAGGCGGCGATGGCGACAGCGATGCTGCTCGCGCAGTGGGCTGCTCGCCTACGCCGTGGCGGGGCCGGCCTGGCGCACGGCTGCCGAGGCTGCCCTGAAGCGGGCGACCTCTGCACCGGCTCGGTGAACTGGTCACGGTCGCCGAGCTCGTACCTGGTGCAGACAGCCGCCACGGTCGGTTCGCCAGGTGAGCATTCAGCAGTGGCGCCACGCTGGGACCGCCGGATGCTCACCGGACGGCCACCCGTTGGCCACAGCGACCCACTACACCTATCCGGCATGAGCCGTTCCCACCTGCATGACCAGGCCGCGTCCGTCGACCGGCGACGTTTCCTCACGGGTGTCGCGACCGTGGCGGGCGCCGCCGCGTTCGCTCAGCTGTCCGCGGGCGAGGCCACTGCCGCGCCCCGCCCGGCCGACTATCCGTTCCAGCTCGGCGTCGCCAGCGGCGACCCGACGTCTTCGGGCTTCGTACTCTGGACCCGCCTCGTCCCGCTGCTGTTCGAGCCGGGCGGCGGCATGCCGCCGAAGGCCGTCTCCGTCGACTGGCAGGTCGCCGAGGACGCCCAGTTCCGCCGGATCGTCCGGGAGGGCGCCGCGCGGGCGCTGCCGTCGCTGGCGCACTCCGTGCACGTCGAGGTCGACGGACTGCGCCCGGACGGCGAGTTCTTCTACCGCTTCCGCTACCGCGGCGAGGTGTCGCCGGTAGGCCGTACCCGGACCGCGCCGGACGTCCGCGCCGCGGTCGGGTCGCTGGCCTTCGCGTTCGCGTCCTGCCAGAACTGGACCGGCGGCTACTACCCGTCCTTCCGGCACATGGCGCAGGAGGACCTCGACCTCGTCCTGCACCTCGGGGATTACGTCTACGAGGGCGGCATCCCCGCCAACGGCGGATATCGGCGTACGCCCACGCCGTCGATCCTGCGCAACGCACCCCGCGAGCTGGAGCGCTGGCGGATGCAGTACGCGCTCTACAAGAGCGACCCGGATCTACAGGCCGCGCACGCGCGCTTCCCCTGGGCGGTCACCTGGGACGACCACGAGGTGCAGAACGACTACGCCAACACGCAGTCGCAGTACGAGGGTGACATCGGCGCCCTACGTGCGGCCGCCTACCAGGCCTGGTACGAGCACCAGCCAGTGCGGGCGCCCGCGGCTCCCGGCCCGAACGGTCCCCGGATCTACCGTCGGCTGCGGTGGGGCCGGCTGGCGCAGATCGACGTCGTCGACGGGCGGCAGTACCGCAGCATCCCGCCGTGCGGGTGGGGTGAGGCGGACGCCTGCGCCGAGGCGTACGACCCGGAGGTGACGATGCTGGGCGCGGAGCAGGAGCGATGGCTCTATGACGGCCTGGCGGCGTCGTCGGCGCAGTGGAACGTGCTCGCGAGCAACGTGATGCTCGCGCGCCTCGACCACGACGGGCCCGCGGGCGACCGGCTGTGGCACGACGCGTGGGACGGCTTCCCGGCCGCGCGGAACCGGCTCACCGAGGCGTGGGTACGCCACCAGGTGTCGAACCCCGTCGTCGTGACCGGTGACTGGCATTCCACGTTCGTCAACGACATCCTGCGGGACTTCGACGACCCGCAGTCGCCGGTGGTGGCGACCGAGTTCGTCGGGACGTCGATCTCCAGCAACGGCGACGGCAATGTCTACGGCCCCTATTACGGTCCGATGATCGGCTTCAATCCGCACATCAAGTTCTTCGACGGGGACCGCCGCGGCTACGTGCGCTGCAAGCTGGACGCGTCGGGCATGCGGACGGACCTGCAGATGGTGACCACCGTGAGCCGGGCGGACGCGCCGGAGTCGACGTTCGGATCGTTCTTCGTCGAATCCGGGCGGCCGGGGGCGCATCAGGTCTAACTTGATCTTTAGCCCGGGGTCGGTTGCATCACCCCCGGGCGATCATGGCCGCAGCCCTTGATCGATCATTCCTCTTGTCCGGGGAAGAAGATCAGGACCAAGGGCTGCGGGATGATCAGTGTGCATGACGCCGGCGTGGAAGCGCGTCGAGCTCCTGCCGTAGGCGGCCCGCTCCGGATTCAGCGCAGGTCGGGTCCGCCCTCCACGGCGAGTTCGCCGAGCACGCTGAACCCGTCGTCGACCACGTCGTTCGGGTCGTCCGTGTCCTCAACAACGAAGGCTTCGATTGGTTCCTCGTCCAGAAGCTGAGGGTACTTCTCCAGCAGGAACCGACGCCGGTACGCCATTTCGGCGGTGTCGACGATTCCCTCCAGAGTGGTCCAGTTGAGGGTGCCGCCGACCAGGATTCCGGCTACCGGCACGACCTTGCCGAGGCCCTTCTTGGTGAGGGTGTGCCCGACCGCCTCCGCGAACCGTCCGGCGATCCGGGCGACGACCGAATCGTTCAGGACCTTCCACGTCTTACCGCGGACGAGCGCCTGGGTGAGGCGCGAGATGTCGGCGAAGGCGGCGCTCTTCGCGCCGACGGACGCGGCCGTCCCGGCGTTGACGACGGACAGCACGAAGAGCTTCTCGGCTGGCTCTTCGGGGTCGTAGCCGTACAGCAGCGAGACATGGCCGACCGCGCGGGATGCGAGTCCGATGACGATGGCGGCGTCGCCGGCGAAAGCGCTGACGATGGCACCTCCCGACGGCGCCGCCGCCGCGCCGCCGGAGACCGCGGTAGCCAGCTCGCCTCCCGAGATCACCAGCCCCGCACCCATCCCCGAGACTGCGGCAGTAGCAGGGTAGTACCAGCTCAAAGCCCGCCCGCGGACCGCGTGGATCTGCTCGAGGTCGAGGCGCCGCAGGTCGGAGAGCTTGGTGACGTCGTGCCCGCGCTTCTGGTGGAGCTCCACCACCCGCTTGGGCGAGAGCCCCACTCGCGAAATCTTCGCCACCGTTCGCTGCATCGAGCCCAGAGCACTGCCACTCCAGTCCGCCGCGCTGACAGGGAGGACGCCGGCGGCTTTGCGAGCCCCGCTGCCGATGGCGCTCGCACCCTTGGCGGCGATGCCGCGCCCCCGCGACACGACTGATTGGGCTCCCGGGTGGTTTTCCAGGTACGTCGCCGCACGCCGACCGAGTGCCGCGGCGCCGTTGGACACGCCCTCGCCAGCGCTGCGCAACGCGGCCGACAGCGGCCTGCCCTTGAACCGCTGAATGTCACGCCATGCCGCAATCTCGTACTCCGAGGGTTCTGCCATGTCGCCCAGGTTAGTGACCCGAACCGCCGCTCATGAACAGGTAGGCGGCGGAGTTGGCGTTGGCCCGATCGGCCTTGACCAAGTGGTGCAGGGCCATGAATCGACCCGGCCTTGTCCCACCCACCGAGTCGCGGCCCTTGACGTGTTTACGCTCTGTATCCAGCTCTCCTTGGTCGCATGAGCACCCATTCTTGTGCGCTGGTGCTACGCGTGGGGGTTCGTCCCCCTTGGACACCAGTTTCTGATGGAGTTCCACCGAGTATGAATCGGGCTCGGGTCCGCGGTGGTGCACAGATTGCACCCATGCTGTAACAAGTGGTCGTGACCGTCGGCGAACCGTACGTCGCTACCGGCGCGTAGCGGCGTTTTCGCAGTTGGAGCGGCCATGACGCCACCTCGCCGCCGCGATCGTGAGCAGCTCATCGGCGTGCTCATCCCGGCCCCGCGTCCCGACCGCGGCCCCGCCCGGCGCCGATGCTACCCGCACCACCTCCGCCAGCAATCGCCTCGCCGAACGAGATCCTGCTCGGTGTGGCTTGCCCGGACCGTTCCGGCCGGGCGACCGAACGCGGGCTGCTGCACGCGCTGGGCTGGGACCAGGGCCAGCGCATCAGTCCTGACCGAAGACGAACCTGGAGTGTTCGCCCTTATCCCGAAACGGACCTAAACCTCCGAACCGCTCTCTGGTAGTTGCGAGGCATTGACATCGGTCGCACATCCCGGCAGGCTTTGCGAAACTGCCTGGGGCAGGTGGTGAACCCGGTTGTTTCGAGTTGTTCCGAGTAGCGTCGATCGATGTATCTCCTTAGTGATGGTGGGGAATGCATAGAGCCTCGTAGCAGTACCTGGACGTCGACGGTCCCTTTCGCCTGCCGGGCGTTCTCGCCTGCCCGGGGGCGAAGTGCTGCCGTTCGTGCGTCGCCGTCTCGACTCGTTTCTGAAGGCAGGGGTGTCGCTGTCGTGGCTGCTGTGGTGCATCCAGAGCCAGATCTTGAGTCGGCCTGGTCGTCTTCTTTCGATGGATCGGAGATCTGATGCGCGTAGCCCTCCTCACCACGACTCAGCACGGTCACCTGAACCCGTATGTTCCGGTGGTCAATGCGCTCCGAACTGCCGGCAGTGAGGTTGCGCTGCTGCTGTTGTCTGCGGACGGTGGCGCGCTCGACGAGCAGCGTCGCCAGGCCTTGGGGAAGGCGCAGGTCCACGCGATCGGGCAGGTCGAGATGGCGCCGTGGAGCGGCGACCCGGCGAAGATCGGCCCGATGCTCCAGTCGTCGCCGGTGGCAGACCAGACAGCCGACGCGCTCCGTGCGACGGCGCCGGACTTCGTGCTCGTCGATTCGCTGCCGGTCACGGCGTCGGCCATGGTCGGCGCACAGGCGTCCGGCGTGCCGTACGGGATGATCTGGGCCAACCTGGGTGGAGTATGCCCGAGCGAGCACCGACGAGGTCGCTGGCCGTACGACGAGCAGGTCGGCGACTATCTGACCAGGCACGGGGTGTTGTGGTCGACCCGGACTCATTCGGCGCGTTCGCCGATTCTCAATCTGATGCCGACGATTCCTGCTCTCGTCGGGGACGACGCGGTCACCGACGACGGTGTGCAGCTGGTCGGGTTGCCGGGTGCGGCGGGGACCCGCGGCGACGAGGTCGCCTTCCCGGGCCTGGATCGGATCGACCCCGACCGCCGGGTGGTGTACGTCTCCTTCGGCACGATCTTCTACCGGCGGCCGGACCTGCTGCGGACGGTGATCACGGGGGCGGCGGCGACCGGTGCACAGGTGATCGCTGCGGTAGGAGATCTCGCCGAGGAGCTCGCGCTGCCCGACGAGGTGCTCACCGCCCCGTATCTGCCGCAACGTGAGGTGCTCGAACGCGCCGACGTGTTCATCACCCATGGCGGATACAACTCCGTGGCGGAGTCGATCCGGGCGGCGACACCGATGCTGGTGATCCCGCTGGCTGTGGATCAGCCTGTCCAGGCGTACTTCGTGGGTCGCGCGGGCTTCGGGACGGCGTTGGAGCCGGCCGGCGTCACCGAGCAGGCGGTCGCTGACGCTGTCACCGATCTGCTCGATCCCGCCCGGGACTACCGGGCCCGGTTGCGCGCCGCGCAGCCGGAGTGCGGCGATTCCGCCGTGCGCACGGCAGAGCTGGTCATCAACACGGTCGAGGCGCTACAGCGAAAGGGGGAGCGGTGACGATCGAGCTGCAGCGGCCGGTGGGCGACCCGATCGTGGTCGACGATCCTGAGCGCCTCTCGTTCCGGGTGGATCGCCGCGCCTACACCGACGACGACCTGGCCGCCCGGGAGATGACCAGGATCTTCGATCGCTGCTGGTTGTACGTCGGGCACGAATCGGAGGTGCCCGGGCCGGGCTCCTACGTGGCACGCGACGTCGGCGGGCGCCCGGTGGTCATGGCGCGCGGGTCCGACGGGGTGATCCGGGTGTTTGCGAACAGCTGCACCCACCGCGGGGCGCTGATCTGCTCGCAGCCGTCCGGGCAGGCCAGATCGTTCCGGTGCCCGTATCACGACTGGACGTTCTCCAACCAGGGTGACCTGGTCGGGGTCCCGATCCCGGACGGGTACGGGCCAGGCTTTCGGAAGGCGGACTTCGGCCTGGCGCAGCACCGTAGTGACAGTTACCGCCGTTTCGTGTTCGTCACCTTCGATCCGGAGCAGCCGCGCACCTTGACCGAGTACCTGGCGGGTGCGACGGAGTACCTCGATCTGATCGACGACCAGTCCGAGGTCGGGATGGAGGTGATCCAAGGTGCGCAACTCCACGGGGCCCGGGCCAACTGGAAGCTCATGATGGAGAACAGCGTCGACATCTACCACTTCCGGGCCCTGCACAAGCGTTACGTCGGCTACATGGAGTCGCTCGGGTCGGTGCCGCCACGACGACGAGGCGGCTTCGGCCGCGCCCTCGGGCTGGGGCATGGAGTCAACGAGCTGCCACCGGCGGCAGCCCGCCCGCTCGCCTACTGGACGCCGATGTTCGGCGCCGAGGTCCGGCCGCGGATCGAGGCGACGGCCGCACGGTTCGTCGACCGGTTTGGCGCCGAACGCGCCGAACGGATCACCCGCACCAATCGTGCGGTGCTGATTTTTCCCAACTTGATGATCATTGACGCGATCGCGATCACGATCCGCAAGATCGACCCGATCGGCGCCGGCCAGATGGCCATCACCTCGGTCGCCCTGGCCCCCAAGGACGAGGATCCGGACATCCGGGAACTCCGTAAGAGTCACTACCTGACGTTCCTCGGCCCCGCCGGCTTCGCCACTCCCGACGACATCGAGATCGTCGAGTCGTGCCAGCGGGGTTACCTCAACCGCACGGTCCGCTACTCGGATCTGTCACGCGGTATGCACAAGGAGGTCCCGCAGACGACCGACGAGCTTCCCGCCCGCGAGTTCTGGCGGCAGTGGGACCGGCTGATGCACGGCGACGACGGTCACCTCGAGGGCGCTCACCGGGCCGAGATGCAAAAGGCAGAGCCACGATGACCACCGAGCTGACGGTCGACGAAGCGGCCCAGCTGCGGTTGTGGCACCGGGTGAGCCAGTTCCTTTTCCGTGAGGCGCGGCTGCTCGACGAGTGGCGCCTGCTCGAGTGGTACGACGAGATGCTGACCGACGACATCCGCTACTCGGTGCCGGCCACCGACGTCCGCGGCGAGACGGCCGACGCGCTCGGGCTCATCGACGACGATGCTCCCCGGCTACGCCAGCGGATCGAACAACTTCTCAACGGTGAGGTGTGGTGCGAGAACCCTCGGTCGCGGACGAATCGGATGATCAGCAACGTGGAGATCCTGACCGATCGGGGCACGCACCTCGACGTGGCGGCGAATGTCATCGTGCACCGGTTCGGGCACGGGCGCTCTGATGCGTACGTCGGAAAATGCCGGTTCGAGCTCGTCGTCGAGGACGAGTCGTTCCGGGTCCGGAGACGGGTTGTGGTGCTCGACCACGAGACGTTGTACGAGCACGGAAAGCTCAGCATCATCCTTTGAACGGACAGTGATGGCGGCCGGCCTTGGCAGCGTCCCACCCGTTGCCGCCGCCCAGCCGAGTCTCCCTCGCGAGGTCTACGTCCTCAGTGTCGTTGGTGGCTGCGTCATGCTGGGCCTGGGACTGGTGCTCCCGGTGCTCCCGGTCTACGCGGCGACGTTCGGGGCCGGGCCCACCCAGATCGGAGCGCTCGTCGCCCTGTTCGCGTTGATGCGGCTGGCCACCAGTCCGTTCTGCGGCCGGCTCGGAGTTCGTTTCGGGGAACGGCGGGTCCTGGTCGCCGGCCTGCTGCTGTGTGCGGCCTCCTCGGCCCTGACGGCGTTCGCCGGGTCCTACGGGCAGCTGCTCGTGTTCCGCAGCCTCGGCGGCGTCGGCTCAGTACTGTTCTCGGTGTCCGCACTGGCGACACTCCTGGCGATCGCGCCGGCCGAGCAGCGGGGCCGGGCCAGCGCCGTGTTCGAAGCAGGCTTCCTGCTCGGCGCTATCTGCGGACCAGCACTGGGCGGGCTCCTCGCTCTCGTCGCCCTGTCCGCGCCGTTCATGGCGTACGCCGTGCTGTTGCTGGCCGCGGCGGTGCTGACACTGGCGGTGCTCCGCGCCGGCCGAACTGCCGGCGCAGAGCCTGGCCGTGACGTGGTCCGGCTACCGGTCCTGCTGCGGGATCGACGCTACCTGGTGGCTTGCCTCGCCGCGTTGGCGCAGGGATGGGTCTTGTTCGGGCTGCGCAGCGCGCTGGTCCCCACGGTGGTTGTGGCGTGGCGACATGACGTGACGTGGGTCGGGTGGGCGTTCACGATATCCGCCGTCGTTCAGGCGCTGCTGATCATGCCAGCCGGCCGGGTTGTCGATCGGACCGGCCGCCGGCCCGCCATGATCGCCGGCACCGGGGTGGCTGCGGCGTCGATCACAGCCTTGGCGTTCGTGGACAGGTACGCCTGGCTGGTCGTCCTGCTCAGTGTGTACGCGGCGGGATCAGCGCTGCTCAACGCCGCACCGGCCGCGCTGATCGGTGACGTGGTCGCCGGCCGGGCGGGCAGTGGCGTCGCGGTCTTCTCGATGTGCACCGATGTCGGCGCCGTGGTCGGACCGGTCGTGGTCGGGCTCATCGCCGAGCGGGTGAGTGTTCCGGCCGCCTTCGGCAGCGGCGCCGCGCTGCTGGTCGTCGCCTTCGTGGCGTCGTGGACGTTGACAACTGTTCGGCCAACACGAAGGAGTTGATCGATGAATCAGCCGTCTGCCCGGCGTGAGCGGGGTGAGGCCATGTTCCAGCAGGTCTTCGGCCGCGAACCGCGCCCGGGTTCCTACCCGGAGTTCCTGCAGATCACCGTCGACCACTTGTTCGGTGAGATCTGGACCCGCCCGCACCTGAGCGTCGAGGAGCGCGAACTGGTCGCGCTGACCGCGGTCACGCTGGCGCGGACCGATTGGGAGTTGCGCGGCCACATCGGTGCCGCCCTGCACCTTGGGATGCCGCGAGAGAAGATCGTCGAAGTCATCATTCAGCTCGCCTACTACGGTGGCTGGCCGGTCGCCAACAACGGGCTGCGCGTCGCCCAGGAGGTCTTCGCCGAGCTGGACGGCGCCGCCGCGAAGGACGCGGACGATGACCAGTGAACCGTCTCCCCTCGACCCGGCCGAGAAGGTCGACCTGTGGCGCCAGCGGTTCTTCGAGGCCCAGGCGGCCGCAGAGGAGTTCATCCTGGCAGAGCACGGCGAAGAAGGCCTGGCTGCGTGGATCCAGGCAAACTCCCGCATCACCGCGGAGCTGCTGCAAGCGCAACGGCCCGCCGGGGTATCCGCCACCGATCACTTCATGACCCGGCTGCAGCATCAGCTGTTGCTGTACGACTCGGCAGTGACCAGTGAGCCCCAACCCTCGGGCACCGTCCTGCGCAACGCCGACTGTGGGATCCTCCGGTACCGCCAACGGGCCGCCCGCGCCGGCGTGGTACTGACCTTCTCGTCACCGTGCCCGTACTGCCAGGAACTCAACACCGCCATCGCCGCCCGCTACGTGGAACCGGACGTCACGGTGTCGTGCGAACAGGCGGGCGACGGGTGCACCTGGCGCGCGGAATCTCCTCACGCTCCGGGAGAGGACGCGGCCGGCTCACCGCACCGCGGACGAGCCGGTGACTGAACCAACGGCAGTGCCGTGCGGTCGTTGGCCGGCGACCGGCTGCCGTCGAGCGTCATGCCGAGTTGCCGGCCCACGGCCACACACAGGTCGATCGCCGCGGTGCGGGTCAGGTCCTGGTGATCGTTCTGGGTGAAGCACGCCGACGCCACGTTCTTGTTCCGTAGGCGCAGGTACCACGGGAACAGCGCTCCCAGCGCGGGCTCGGTCAGCATCGTGCGCGAATGCACGATCGTCCCCACCAGCAGGTTGCCGAACGGGCGTTGCCTGGCGTTCATGAAGCTCTTCAAGCGTTCCTGGAAGATCTTCAGCACCGCGGGTACGTTCCCCGCGTACACCGGCATGGCGAGCAGCATCGCCTGCGCACCCTCGGCCAGATCGACGACATGCTCGAAGTCGTCGTCGAGCGTGCACCGGCCCACCTCGGGATCAAGGCAGGTGTCCTCGCCTTCGCACATCGCGATGCGATGGTCGATCAACCGAATCCGCTGGATCTCCGCGTCACCGACCTCCCGGACGACGCCGGTAATCGCCGCCTCGAGCAGCGCGTCGGTCAGCGACGGGAGACGCTTCTGCGTGCAGGACAACGCAACGATCTTCATCCGAAGGGCCTCCCCTGTCCGCGCAGCGCCACCCAGGACCGGCCACCTGACGAAGGCCCCGTGGCCGCACACCGAGGCAGCCTCAACCTACCCACAAATTGAGGCTCTTGTGATGTTCTCGTGGGTGGGTTGACGCCCTGATCGACAGGGCACGCCGTGTCCCGTCTAGGTTTCTGGCTTGTCGAAGGTCAGAAACTGAAGATCGGGAAACGGCGTGCGTTTGACCAGG
>NZ_JBDPMC010000109.1:0-18046 GCF_039871625.1 Micromonospora sp. B11E3
GTTGATCATGCTCGCAGCTCATCACTTGTGACCATCCGAACTAGACACTCAGATGATCACTGACGGGCTGCGAGCCCTTCACTCTCGGGTCGGCTCAGCCACAAACCCCGCTCAAGTTCGAAGAGCCCTCATGTCGCGCCCGGTGCGGTCGTGCGGGCCACGCTGGCGGGGTTGCCGACGGCGACGACGTTCGCCGGGAGGTCCCGGGTGACCACCGCGCCGGCGCCGACGACGGTGTTGTCCCCGATGGTGACGCCGGCCAGGACGATCGCCCCGCTGCCCAGCCACACGTTGTCGCCGACGGTGATCGGTTTCGCGGCCTCCCACTTCGCCCGGCGGGACTCGGGGTCCACCGGGTGCGTCGGGGTGAGCAGTTGCACGTTCGTGCCGATCTGCACGTCGTCGCCGATGGTGATCGGCGCGACGTCGAGGGCGACGAGACCGAAGTTGACGAACGACCGGGCGCCGATGCGGATGTGGCTGCCGTAGTCGACCCGCAGCGGCGGCCGGATCTCGGTGTCCGCGCCGATCGCGCCGAGCAGTTGGGTGAGCAGCCGGTGCCGCCGTTGCGGATCCCGGGCCGACGTGGCGTTGAACGCCTCGGTCAGGTCCATGGCGCGCAGGTGCAGCTCGACCAGTTCCGGGTCGTCGGCGAGGTACGGGTCCCCGGCGAGCATCCGCTCGCGCATGGAGCGGCCGTCCAGGTCGGGCGTCATGGGTAGGACCGTACAGATGGGCGGTGGTGTGGGCGGTGGCAACGCCGCGGCATCCGCCCGTGCCGGGCGACGGACCGGGCGGGTGCCGGCCCGGGCGGCGGCTGCCCGCAACCGCCGTGGCCGGGTAGCCTTCGGCGGTGTGATCGTAGGTGAGGTGCCGGTGACGACCGTCGAGCAGAATCCGGCGCGCGGCGCGGCCGCGGCCGCGTCCCCGGTGGGGCCGCGTCCGCTGCCGCTGCGGGTGGCCGTGCCGCTGGCCGTGGCGGCCGGGCTGGCGCTGCTGGTCGCGTTCCCCCCGTACGGGGTGTGGCCGGGCGCGGTGGTCGGGGTGGCGTTGCTGGCCGCGGCCGTGCACCGGCGTCGGTTGCGCGCCGGCGCCGGGTTGGGGTTCCTGGCCGGGGTGGCGTTGTTCGCGCCGCTGCTGGCCTGGACGAACCTGCACACCGGCTACCTGCCGTGGGTGCTGCTGTCGCTGTTGCAGGCGGGGTATCTGGCGCTGCTGGGGGCCGCGGCGGCGTACGGCTCGCCGCTGGTCGACCGGTGGCGGTGGTCGTGGCCGGTGGTGACGGGGCTGCTGTGGGTGGGGCAGGAGGCGCTGCGGTCGCGCACCCCGTTCGGTGGGTTCCCGTGGGGGCGGCTGGCGTTCAGCCAGGACGAGTCGCCGGCGCTGCGGCTGGCCGCGGTCGGTGGGGCGCCGCTGGTGACGTTCGCCGTCGCCGTGGCCGGTGGGCTGCTGGTGACCGCCGCGTGGCGGCCCTGGCGCGGCGCCGGTCGGGTGTGGGCGGTGGCGCCCGCGGTGGGTGTGGTGGCCGTGTTCGCCGTCGGGCTGCTGATGCCCGTCGGTGTCGCCGGCGGCTCCGGCCGTGGTGTCACCGTCGCCGTGGTGCAGGGCAACGTGCCGCGTCTCGGCCTGGACTTCAACGCCCAGCGGCGGGCGGTGCTCGACAACCATGTGCGGGCCACCCTCGACCTGGCGGCGCAGGTCGCCGCGGGCTCCCGACCCCAGCCGGACCTGGTGGTGTGGCCGGAGAACGCCAGCGACATCGACCCGCTGCGCGATCCGGTGGCCGGGGAGTCGATCAGCCGGGCCGCGGACGCGGTGCGCGCGCCCATCCTCGTCGGGGCGTTGCTGCTGGGCCCAGGTGAGCACGTCCGCAACGCCGGCATCCTGTGGCGGCCCGGCGCCGGCCCGGACCTGGAGCAGCTGTACGTCAAGCGGCACCCGGTGCCGTTCGCCGAGTACGTGCCGCTGCGCGGCGTCGCCCGCATGGTCAGCAAGCAGGTCGACCGGATCCGCAACGACTTCGTGGCCGGCGACCGGGTGGGCGTCGTCGACGCCGGTCCGGCGGTGCTCGGCGACGTGATCTGCTTCGAGGTGGCCTACGACGGTCTCGTCCGCGACACCGTCACCGGTGGGGCGCAGCTGCTGGTCGTGCAGACCAACAACGCCACGTTCGACGTGGCCGAGGCCCGCCAGCAGCTGGCGATGGTGCGGTTGCGGGCCGTGGAGCACGGCCGTGCGTCGTTGATGGCCTCCACGGTCGGGGTGTCCGGGTTCGTCACCCCGGACGGGCGGGTATCCGACGCCACCGGGTTCAACACCCGCGCCGTGGTGCTGCGTGAGCTGCGCCTCGGCGACGGGCGCACCCTGGCCACCCGCGTCGGGGTGTGGCCGGAGGTGGTGCTGGCCGGCCTCGCCGTCGCGGCCGTGGCCGCGTCGGTGGTGGTGCGCCGCCGGCGCCTGCCCGGGTAGCGGAGGCGCGCGCACGCCGCGCCGGGGGCGGAGGATGCGGTGAGCGGAACGGTCGGCACCACCCGGACGGGGGCCGAGCACCGGCCGGCGCTGCGGCGGGTCCTGGTGGTCATTCCCACCTACAACGAGGCCGACAACGTCACCACGGTCGTGGAGCGGGTCCGCCGCGCCGCCCCGGAGGTGGACGTGTTGATCGCCGACGACAACAGCCCCGACGGCACCGGGACGATCGCCGAGGCGATGGCCCGCACCGACCGGCGGGTGCACGTGTTGCACCGCCCGGGTAAGCAGGGTCTCGGCGCGGCGTACCTGGCGGGGTTCGCGTGGGCCCGCCACCGCGGCTACGACGCGGTGGTGGAGATGGACGCCGACGGCTCCCACGCCCCGGAGGACCTGCCGCGGCTGCTGGCCGCCGCCGGCGACGCCGACGTGGTGATCGGGTCGCGGTGGACGCGTGGGGCTCAGGTGGTGAACTGGCCGCTGCGGCGGCTGCTGCTGTCGCGGTGCGGGAACCTGTACGCGCGGCTGGTGTTGGGTATGCCGGTGGCGGATGCCACGGGCGGGTACCGGGTGTACCGGTTGGGGGTGCTGGATGCCGTGGACCTGGAGTCGGTGTGCTCGCAGGGCTACTCGTTCCAGGTGGAGTTGTCGCGGCTGGCGCATCGGGCGGGGGCGCGGATCGTGGAGGTGCCGATCACCTTCGCGGAGCGGGAACGCGGGGCGAGCAAGATGAGCCCGCTGATCGTGGCGGAGGCGCTGTGGCGGATCAGCGTGTGGGGGGTGCAGGACCGGCGTACGGCGTGGCGGCGTGCCCTGCACGGCACCCCCGACGGCCAGGTGCGGTGGCCGTGACGCGTCGGCGTGTCATGCTGGAATCCGGCCGCGAGCGACGCGATGGGGTGAGATGCGCCGAGGACTGAGATTCGTACCGTTGGCCCTGCTGGTGGCGGTGCTGCTGGAGTTGGCGGTGTTCGTCGGCGTGGGCCGGGCCGTCGGGTTCGGCGCGGCGGTGCTGCTGGTGTTCGCCGTGTCGCTGGTGGGTCTGGTGCTGCTGCGCAGGGAGGGCATGCGCGCCTGGCGTGGGTTCCGGGCCGCCGCGGCGTCGGGGCAGCCGCCCGGCCCGCAGGTCACCGACGGCCTGGTCGGTCTGGCGGGGGCGCTGCTGCTGGCCACGCCCGGGCTGGTCAGCGGCCTGTTCGGGGTGCTGCTGCTGGTGCCGCCGCTGCGGGGCGCGGCGCGGGTCGGGCTGCGCCGGGTCGCCGAGCGGCGGGTGTCGTCGATGGTCGCCGGTGACCTGTTCGGGCCGCGCCGGGTGCGGGTGCGCCGCGGCGAGGCGCAGCCCACCCCGCCGCAGCAGCAGCAGCCGACGGTGGTCGACGGCGGCCGGGCCATCGAGGGGGAGATCGTCGAACCGGGCCGCTGACGGTTCTGGAAGCCGACGGAAAACGCCCCCGGGATGCCTCCCGGGGGCGTTTCGTGACGTCAGGCTCAGGCGCGGCCGCGGCGGGTGCGGACCTCCTGCAGCCGCTCGGCGAGGATGTCCTCCAGCTCGGCGATGGAACGCCGCTCCAGCAGCATGTCCCAGTGCGTGCGCGGCGGCTTGGCCTTTTTCTGCTCCGGCTCGCTGCCGTCGACCAGCCGGGCGACGCTGCCGTCGAACCTGCACTCCCAGGTGGTGGGGACCTCCGCGTCGACGGCGAACGGCACCTCGAACTGGTGGCCCTTGGCGCACAGGTACTCGCGGGACTGACGCGGCGCGAGCTCCGTGTTCCGGTCGGATTCGTAGCTGACCGCGCCCAGACGGCTTCCGCGCAGCATACGCTCGCCCATGATCGACTTCCCCTCGTTGGATGATGGTGCTGTTCTTCTCGGTGTAACGGTCCACGCCGGCCGGGCCATTCCCACCGCCGGGTCCAGGTCCGTGGGCGCGGCGCGGCCGATGCCCCCGGCAAGGGTAACCGGCCGGGTCAGGCACCCGACGGGGTCGTCCGGCGTGTCGGTTCGGTGGCCGGTCCGGCGCGGCCGCAAGCCGTTGAGGGCGAAACCGTCGTGCGCTGACGACCGGCGTCGCGGAAAGTCCTTCAGAAATCCGGGTGGCGGTGTCGGATCGGGGCGGTGGTGTTCGTAGCAGGGGTGAGGCCGTCCGCAAGGGGGCGGCGCCCGCGGTATGCAACGGCGTGAAGTCCCTGACCACCGAACCACGCTGTCTTGACCCCAGAGGAGATGATCTTCAGATGCAGTACCTGGTTTCCGTGATCGATGACAAGATCAATCCCGGCAGCACGGACAGGCAGCCTGCCATCAGCGCGTTCAACGAACGACTGATCGCCGAGGGCTACTGGGTTTTCGCGGGCGGACTCGCGGACACCGACACGGCCACGGTCGTCGACAACCGGGGCGCGCAGGCCGTGTTCAGCGACGGGCCTTTCGTGGAGTCGAAGGAGTACCTCGCCGGCGTCTGGGTGTGGGAGGTCCCCGATCTGGATGTGGCGCTCAAGCTCGCCGCCGAGGCGTCGAGAATCTGCGATCGGAAGATCGAGGTGCGGCCGTTCCAGTGAGCGACGTCGGGAAGGCGGTCACCCGGGCCCACCACGACGAGTGGGCCCGGGTGGTGGCCGCCCTGACCAGGCGTTTCGGTGACCTTGACATCGCCGAGGAGGCGGCGGCCGAGGCGTTCGCGACCGCCGTCGAGCGGTGGCCGGCCGACGGCGTGCCGCCCAACCCCGGCGCCTGGCTGACCACCACCGCCGTTCGCAAGGCCATCGACCGGATCCGGCGTGAGAACAAGCGCGACGACAAGCACAAGGAGGCTCAGATGGTGTACGACAACACCCCACCCGAGCCTCTCGGCGCCATCGACGACGACCGGCTGCGGCTGATCTTCACCTGCTGTCACCCGGCGCTGGCGATGGAAGCCCGCCTGGCGCTGACGCTGCGCATGGTCGGCGGTCTGACCGTGCCCGAGATCGCCCGCGCCTTCCTGGTCGCCGAGAGTGCCATGGGGCAGCGGATCACCCGCGCGAAGGCCAAGATCAAGGCGGCGCGCATCCCCTATCGGATGCCGTCCGCCGAGGATCTCCCGGCCCGCGTCACCGGCGTGCTCGGCGTCCTCTTTCTCGTCTTCAACGAGGGCTACCTGGCGACCGGCTCCGACACCGACCCCGTACGGCACGACCTGACCGCCGAGGCGATCCGGCTCACTCGCCTGATCCGTGCCCTCCTGCCCGAGGACGGTGAGGTGGCCGGGCTGCTGGCGCTGATGCTTCTGATCGAGGCCCGCCGCACCGCCCGGGTCTCGGCCAGCGGCGAACTGGTCGCCCTCGACGAGCAGGACCGTGGCGCCTGGGACAAGGCGCTGATCGCCGAGGGTCATCGGCTGGTGCGCGAGCGCTTGGCCGCCGGGGTGGCTCCGGGTCGCTACCAGATCCTCGCGGCGATCAACGCCGTGCACACCTCCGCCCGCGACGTACGCGACACCGACTGGTCACAGATCCTCGCCCTCTACGACCAGCTCGTCCGCCTCGACCCCTCGCCGGTCATCGCCCTCAACCGGGCCATCGCGGTCGCCGAGCTCGACGGCCCGGAGGTGGCACTGGCTGCCGTCGACCGCCTTGAGCACAGGTTGGCCGGATATCACGCCTACCACGCCACCCGCGCCGACCTGCTGCGCCGGCTGGGCCGCAGTCAGCAGTCGCTTGCGGCCTACGACAAAGCCATCGAGCTGGCGGGCAACACCGCCGAGACCGCCTACCTGACCCGCCGCCGCGGCCAACTGCGGTAGTGCCCACGGATCCCGATCGAAACCCCGCGCGCAGCGGCGGCCGACCCCGGGGGCGTCCTGCCGATGCGTTCCGCAACCTGTCGCGCCAGCGACGGGTTGCGCTTCGTCCGAACTTCGAATGCCAGGTCGCGGGTACGCATTTCGCGACGCCGAACGCGCAGACGATGCCCCGGTAAGGGCAACCAGATCGGCCTAATCCCCGCATGAGGTCGTTCAGCTTCCGACGGTCGGCACCGCACTGTCATCGGCAGAAGTGGATGCGGACGCGAAGGCCGACCGCCGCCTACTGCGTACCTTCGAGGGGGTGTGGGGCTGCCCGGCGTTGTGGGCGACAGCCGGCCCCACGGCGGCTGCTCGCCACGTCGCACGGCCCGGCGTCGTAGATCACCCCTGGAAGGGGCGGCTGGCGCGGCAAGATCCAGATCGGCCTCGGCGACACCAAAAGTGGGATAAAGCGGAACCTTGCCGGCCTACTGCTGGTTACGCTGTCGCAGGAGGTGAGCCATCATGTTGACAGACGCACCGGCGCAGGCGGCTATTCCAGCGAGCGACATGGAGCGGGCCAAGCGCTTCTATCGCGACACCCTGGGCCTGACGATCTCCAGGGAGGCCGAGGACGCAGTCCATCTTGAGTCCGGTGGAACCCAGTTCTTCATCTATCCCACCTCCAACGCCGGGCAGGCGCCCCACACGCTGGCGGCCTGGATGGTCGCCGACCTCGACGCCGAAATGACGGACCTCCGGGGGCGCGGCGTGACGTTCGAGGAGTACGACCTGCCTGGTCTCAAAACAGTCAACGGCGTGGCAGAGTTTGCGACGATGCGCGGCGCCTGGTTCAAGGACAGCGAAGGCAACATTCTCGGCGTGAGCCAACCACGCGGAGGCTAATTCCCCTTCCGGGGGCGTGCGGTGACCATGGTCGTACCACGGAACCCGGCGCCGCCGCCCGTCAAGCGGGCGCGATGCCTGGCGGGTACGGCCGGCCCGGTCAGCGGGGCGGGTTCGCCGGGGCGCCCAGCCGGGCCAACGCCGCCGCCAGGTCACTGACCTGGTCCACCAGTTGCGCCGCGCGCCGCTGCGCCGCGTCCCGCTCGGCCTCGGCGGCGCGCAGCCGTACTTCCAGTTCACCGAGGCGGCCCTGCGCGGCCGCGGCGGCCTGCCGGGCGGCGGTCAGCTCGGCGGCGAGCGCGTCGCGCGCGGCGAGCGCCTCGGCCGCCCGCGCCGACGCCGCCGCCGTCTCCTGGCGGGCCGCCCGCGCCGATGCCTGCTCCCGGTCGGCGGCCCGCCGCGCCTCGGTCGCCTCGACGCGCAGCCGCTCGGCCAGCTCGCGGGCCTGGCCGGCCTCGGCGAGCGCGGCGTCGGCCTGCTCGCGGGCCCGCCGGGCGTCGGCGCGGGCCCGCTCGGCCTCGGTGTCGGCCCGCTCCGCCCGCTGCCGCGCCTCCTCCGCGGCCCGGGCGGTGCGCTGCGCGTCGGTGCGGGCGGCGTCGCGCTGCGCGGTCAGGTCCTCGGCCCGTCGGCGCTGCGCGTCGCGCTCCTGGCGTACGGCGCGCAGCTCGTCGCGGGCCGCGTCACGGTCGCGTTCGGCCTGTGTTCGCAGGGCCTGCGCCGCGCCCGCCTCCCCGCGCGCGGCGTCGCGCGCCGCCTCGGCGGCGTCGGCGCGCTGTACGGCCTGCGCCGACTCCTGCTCGGCCCGGGCCGCGCGCTGCTCGGCGGCGTCGCGCTGCGCGTGCGCCTGCTGGGCCTCCTGCCGGGCCCGGGCCGCGGCCGCCGCGGCGTCCTCGGCCTCGCGGCGGGCCTCGTCGCGGTCGGTGTGCGCCCGCGCCACCTGCGCCGCCGTCTCCGCGCGCAGCTGCGCCAGTTGCCGCTCGACGCCGTCGGGGGACAACTCGGCGTGCAGCGCCTCTGTCAGGGTCTGCACGATCTGGTCGAGCCGGTCCACCGCCTCCCAGGTGCGGGCCACCTGGCCGGGCAGGCCGGGGGCGTTGCGGTGGCGCATCCTGCCGTTGCGGGAGGCCCGCTGGCAGGCGCCGTCGTTGTCCCGGCAGTAGCGGAACGGCCGGCCCGCGCCCACCCGCTGCGGCACCGGCCGCCCGCAGTGCGCGCAGGGGCGGGTCTCGGTGGGCGGTGCCTCGGCGTCCATCGACTGCGGAGTCTATCGGCGTGCCGTGGCGGGCCCGCCGCCGGCGCTCGGCCGTCAGCCGGTGGTCACGGCGGCGCGGGAACGGTCCGCGGCGATGCGTACGGCCAGCGCGGCCAGCACCGTGCCCATGACGTACCGCTGGATCCGCAGCCACGTCGGGCGGCGGCCCAGGAACGACGCGATCGACCCGGCGGTGAGCACGATCAGCGCGTTGACGGTCAACGCGATGGCGATCTGCACCAGCCCCAGCAGCAGACTCTGCGCCGCCACGTGCCCGCGCTGCGGGTCGACGAACTGCGGCAGCAGCGACACGTACAGGATCGCGATCTTCGGGTTGAGCAGGTTGGTGACCAGCCCCATGGTGAACAGCCGTCGCGGCGGGTCCGGCGGCAGCGGCGTCGGCGCGAACGCCGACCGGCCGCCCGGGCGCACCGCCTGCCAGGCCAGCCACAGCAGGTACGCCGCCCCGGCCAGCTTCACCGCCGCGTACAGCGTCGGCACCAGCACGAACACCGTGGCGATGCCGGCGACCGCGGCGGTCAGGTACACGCCGAACCCGACGGCCACCCCGGCCAGCGACACCAGCCCGGCCCGGCGGCCCTGCGTCACCGACCGCGACACCAGGTAGAGCATGTTCGGCCCGGGCGTGAGCACCAGCCCCAGCGCCACCAGCGCGATTCCGAGCACCGCCGCCGCCTCGACCACGTCCCGCCCCCGTTCCTCGCCGCCCTCTGCGGCAGACCCTACGGGCTGTCGAGGCCGACCGAAGTGGCCCACGTCACCAGTCACAGATAGGTGGAACACCACCCGGCTTGCATGGTCATGCAGTCGTGTGCATATACTCTTACTCGTGTCCAAGGTGCTCACCTCCCTGCCTGTCGGCGAACGTGTCGGAATTGCCTTCTCCGGAGGCCTCGACACCTCCGTAGCTGTCGCGTGGATGCGCGAGAAGGGCGCGGTGCCCTGCACCTACACCGCCGACATCGGCCAGTACGACGAACTCGACATCGCCTCCGTGCCCGGCCGCGCCACCACCTACGGCGCCGAGGTCGCCCGCCTGGTCGACTGCCGGGCCGCGCTGGTGGAGGAGGGGCTGGCGGCCCTGGCGTGCGGGGCCTTCCACATCCGCTCCGGCGGCCGTACCTACTTCAACACCACCCCGCTCGGCCGCGCCGTCACCGGCACCCTGCTGGTGCGCGCGATGCTCGAGGACGACGTGCAGGTCTGGGGCGACGGCTCCACCTTCAAGGGCAACGACATCGAGCGGTTCTACCGCTACGGGCTGCTCGCCAACCCGTCCCTGCGGATCTACAAGCCGTGGCTGGACGCCGACTTCGTCAGCGAGCTCGGCGGCCGCAAGGAGATGTCCGAGTGGCTGCTCGCCCGCGACCTGCCCTACCGGGACAGCACGGAGAAGGCCTACTCCACCGACGCGAACATCTGGGGCGCGACCCACGAGGCGAAGGCCCTCGAACACCTCGACGCGGGCATCGAGATCGTCGAGCCGATCATGGGTGTGCGGTTCTGGGACCCGGCCGTCGAGATCGCCGCCGAGGACGTCACGATCGGCTTCGCGCAGGGCCGCCCGGTGACGATCAACGGCAAGGAGTTCGGCTCCGCCGTCGACCTGGTCCTGGAGGCCAACGCCATCGGCGGCCGCCACGGCCTGGGCATGTCCGACCAGATCGAGAACCGGATCATCGAGGCCAAGAGCCGCGGCATCTACGAGGCACCGGGCATGGCGCTGCTGCACGCGGCGTACGAGCGGCTGGTCAACGCCATCCACAACGAGGACACCCTGGCCAGCTACCACACCGAGGGACGGCGGCTGGGCCGGCTGCTGTACGAGGGCCGCTGGCTGGACCCGCAGGCGCTGATGCTGCGCGAGTCGCTGCAACGCTGGGTCGGTTCCGCCGTCACCGGCGAGGTGACCCTGCGCCTGCGCCGCGGCGAGGACTACTCAATCCTGGACACCACCGGGCCGACGTTCAGCTACCACCCCGACAAGCTGTCGATGGAGCGGACCGAGGACTCCGCGTTCGGGCCGGTCGACCGCATCGGCCAGCTGACCATGCGTAACCTCGACATCGCCGACTCCCGCGCCAAGCTGGAGCAGTACGCCGGGTTGGGGATCCTCGGCGGCAACGGGCACCCGCGGCTGATCGGCGCCGCGCAGCCGGCCTCGACCGGGCTGATCGGCGCGCTGCCCGAGGGCGGCGCCGAGGCGATCGCCTCCCGCGGGGAGGTCCCCGGCGACGAGCTGCTCGACCGCGTGGCGATGGAGTCCGGCACCGACTGACCGCCCCCGGCGGGTCGAGCACCCGACGCGCGGCCCCCGCGGCGACGAGGGGGCCGCGCGTCGCGCTACGCGCCCTGCCCGTGCGGCGGCCCGAGGAGCCGGTTGAGCAGCCGGGGCTCCCCGGGCCACGCCGCCAGCAGCACCTCCCGGGGGACCTGCCGCCCGGCGTAGCGCAGCGCCAGCGCGACCACGACGATGTCGTCGAGCGGGCCGATCACCGGCAGGAACTCCGGGATCAGGTCGATCGGGCTGGCCACCCACAACCCGGCCACCACGACGGCGATCTTCGCCCGGCGGGGCACCCGCGGGTCGGTGCGCAGCCGGCGCACCGTGGTGAGGCAGTCCGGGATGAACGCGGCCAGGTCACGCAGGATGCCCGGCGGCAGCCGCCGGGCCAGCAGCACCAGCACCGCCCAGCTGGCCAGCAGGCAGCCCACCGCCGCTGCCAGGCCGATCAGCCAGTCACGCATCCGTTGTGGTCCTTCCCCTGCCTCGTACGCCGACCGGGGCGAGCGCCCCGCCGGAGGCAATCTATGCCCCGGCGCCCACGGTCGCCCAGCCGGAATGCCCGCCCCGCCGACGGCGCTGTCCAGGCGGAAGGCACGTTACGGTGGGGGCCGGAGGGGGGTGGCGGCGGTGACCGGTGGATGGGAAGCGAAGGCCGAGGCGGAGATCCGCACCGCGCAGGAACGCGGCGAATTCGACAACCTGCCCGGTACGGGCAAGCCGATCCCCGGACGGAACCTGCCCTACGACGAGTCGTGGTGGATCAAGAGCTTCCTGCAGCGGGAAGACCTGCCCACCGACCTGCTGCTGCCCACCCCGCTGCTGCTGCGCAAGAAGATCGAGCAGGTCCCCGACGAGGTACGCGACCTGCCCACCGAGCAGGCGGTGCGGGCGTACGTGGGCGACCTCAACGCCCAGGTCATGGCCTGGCTGCGCAGCCCGACCGGCCCGCGGGTCGCCGTACGCCCCGTCAACGCCGACGACGCCGTACGCCGGTGGCGCGCCGACCGGGAGGCCCGCGCCGCCGCCGCGACGACGCCCCCGGCGACGGCGCCCCGGTCCGAGGCCATCGCCCCTCGGCGTGCCCGCTGGCGCTGGCGGCTGCCCTGGCGCGGCCGCCGGAGGAACACCGGGGGCGGGGGAGGATCGGTGCAGGACGCGGCCGCGCTCAGCGGGGCTGGGCGTCCCTGACGAACAGGACCCCGTCTGTCCTGGCCAGGTGGGCCGGGTCCAGCGGGGCGTAGCCGAACCAGTCAGACGCGCGGGCAGCGGGTGGCACGTCGCCGAGGACGGCGGCCAGTCGGCGGGCGTCGACGACGTACCGGTCCTCCGGGAGCGCGTACAGGAGCCCTTCGAGGGTGTCCGGGGGTGGGGTCTGCACACCGTGGTGGCGGATCGTGCCGACAGCCGTGGCCAGGAAGGCGTACCCCTCGCCCAGCTGGGCGCTGACGATCGCCCCGGCGCTCCACCACTCCACCGGCCCCGCCCACATCCGCATCGTGCTCTTGTCCCGCTGGAGATGCCCGTTGTGGGCGTACACCAGCGCCGGGCCCCGTTCGGCGACGGCGAGCAGGTTGGCGGCCATCATCGACGCCCGCACGCACAGCAGCCGCGCCATGCGGCCCGGTGACGTGTCGGCCATCCAGAAGTGGTACCGCAGCAGCCCGGTGGCGGTACGGCCGTACATGCGTGCCCGGTCCCATTCGTCCCGCGAGGACGCCGCGATCAGGTGTGGCGTCTGCGTGTCGAGCAGGGCCACCAGGTCGTCGGCGAGTAGCCGCAACTGCCTGGCCTCGGGCGTCTGCCCCACGGACCGGGACGGATCCGTCATCGCGGCGGGATCGGTCCACCGGTCGTCGGCGCCGAGCAGGCGGTCGAGCGTTTCCGCGGTGCAGGGAAGCAGGTCGACGTCGACCCGGGCGGTGAGGGCCTGCCGAGGGCTCGCGGCGCCGGTGATCTCCAGCGGGCCGTCGAAACCGGCGAAGCGCAGCCGCGCCGACGCGGGCCGGCCGTCGTTGTACGCACGCATCCAGCGCACCAGTTCGCGGTTGGCCGCAGACGCGCCGAACCCGTGGCTGAAGCCGCGCCCCATGGCCTCGTCGAGGGTGCCCGTACCCGAGTCCACGTAGTCGTCCACGACCAGGCCCATCATGCAGTCGCTCTCGATGGCGATCGTCCGGTAGCCCTCCCGCTCGACGAGTTGCCGGAACAGATCGTTGCGCACCTCGAGCAGGACGTCCTCGCCGTGCGTGGGCTCACCCACGGCGAGCAGGCGTGGCCGGGCCGGGAGCAACCCCATGACGGCAGCAGCGTCAACGGCACAGGCGATTTCTGCGATGCCAGCAGTCATACCGTAAACGGTATCGTTGAACCAACGGTGGAGACTTTTACGTAAGGTATGGCGGGGCAGTGAGGCGAAACCTTCAAGACGGGCAGCGGCTGAGGCCGATCGACCTGGCACGCGGGTACGGCCTGTCCACGCAGGCGGTCAGGAACTACGAGGCGGCCGGCATCCTTCCGGAGGCCGAGCGGACCCCCCACGGCTACCGCACCTACACGCCGCTGCACGCGAAAGCCCTGAACGCGTTCCTCGCCCTCGTGACCGGACACGGCCACCAGACGGCCACGTCGATCATGCAGGCGGTCAACCGGGACGCGACCGAGGACGCGCTTCGGCTCATCGACGAGAGCCACGCCCAACTGCTCGACGACCGCCGCACCCTCCAGGCCGTCAAAGCCGCGCTCCGCGACCTCGAGCCCGTGCCGTCCGAACGCGGCGACACCTTCGTCGGCCCCCTGTCGAGAAGGCTCGGCATCCGCCCGGCCACCCTGCGCAAATGGGAACGCGCCGGCCTGGTCCAGCCACGCCGCGACCCGCAGACGGGCTACCGGGTCTACACCGCGGCCGACGTGCGCGACGCGCTACTGGCCCATCAGCTCAGACGCGGCGGCTACCTGCTGGAACAGATCGCCCCGCTGATCGTCCAGGTCCGCCGCGCCGGGGGCGTCGCCCCGCTCGAGTCGATGCTGCGCGACTGGCGCGCCCGCCTCTCGGCCCGCAGCCGCGCCATGCTCACCGGCGCTGCCGCGTTGGACGCCTACCTCGCCTGCCGACCGGAGGCAGCCGGAGGCAGACCAGGTGCGGGCGCCATCGCATCGCCTGTTGTGCGTCCCTCATCCGGGTAGGGCGGCCCGCCACGTCCACGACGTGCGCCGGGGCCGCCCGTCGAACTCGCCCCGCCCGGTCATCCACAGCAGCACCTCGGCGGGCGGCCCCGGCGGGGCGTCGGGGAACAGCCGGGCCAGCACGCCGGCGCTGAGCGCGGCGGGCGGCTGCCAGGCAACGCCCAGGCCCCGGGTGACGTCCACCGTGTGCAGCAGCGCCTCGGCAACCCCCATGGCGGCGAACCCGGTCGGGTCGCAGGGGCCGAAGTGCCAGGCCCGCAGGGCGGGGTCGGCGGTGTCGAGGGCGGCGGCGAGCAGGCCACCGCAGGCGGCGACGACGGTCAGCACCTGCGCGGGGGTCGCGGTGGGGGAGACGGTCAGGTCGAACGGCAGGTACCGGTCGGTCGGCCTGCCGGCCAACTGCCCGGCGTACGCGAGCAGGTCGTGCGCCACGTGCGCGGCCGTCGTCCAGCAACTCCAGTCCAGGTCTCCGGCCGGCACCGTCCAGTCCCGCCCCGCGTGCGGCCCGAGCACGCCGATCATCTCGGCGATCGCCTCGCGGACCTGCGCCTCACCCATCCCCGGCGCCTGCCCCCCACCCATCCCAGCATCCTCGCGCACCGGCGCCCGCGTTGCCTCAGCGGCCGCGCTTCGCCCGCACCCGCGAGTCGTCCACCGGCCCGAAAAATGGAAAGCAGCGCCGAACGGCATCGCCTAACCTCGCGAGGAGAACCACCCACACGAAGAGGAGATCGACCATGAGGACGTCCGGCGGTCACCCCGGTTCCTTGTCCGTCTCCGCCGCCGGAAAGGCACTTCGTGTTAGGTCCGTTCGAAAGCCCTGTTGACCCCTTCCCAACCGGCAACCACCCCACCCCGGCCCGCAACGTCCGGCTGTTCCTCCTGCAGGAACTCCGGCCGCTGCGACCGGTCGTGGCGGCGGCCGTCGCCACCACGATCCTGTGCGCCGCGGTCGAGGTGTGGCTCATCGGGTACGCCGGACGCCTCGTCGACACGCTCGCCGCCGCGAGCCCGGACACGCTCTGGGCCAGCCACGGCACCGAACTGCTCACCGTGGCCGTGTCGGTGCTGCTGATCAGACCGCTGCTGCACCTGGTCAGCGAGGCGCTGGACGACATCGCGTTCCGCGCCAACGCCCGCCCGCTCGTGCGCTGGCGGGCGCACCGCCACGTGTCCCGGCAGTCCGTCGGCTGGTTCCGCAACGACCTCGCCGGACGTATCGCCACCTGGGTCCGCGACGGCGGCGACGCCGCCAGCACCGCCGCGTACTCGATCCTCCACACGCTGGTGTTCGTGGTCGCCTACATCGCCGGCTCGGTGTGGCTGATGTCCACGATCGACCTGCGCCTGCTGCTCCCACTGGCCGCCTGGATCCTGGCGTACGCGCTGCTCATGCGGTGGGCGGTGCCGCGCTACCGGCGCGCGTCGGAGCGCCTGCAGGACGCGGAGTCCGCGCTGACCGGCCTGCTGGTCGACTCGTACGCCAACGTCGACACGCTCGCGTTGCTCGGCGGCCAGGACAACCACACCGAGCACGACCGTCGGGTGTTCGCGCTGACCAGGCGCGCGCACCTGGACCTGCAGCGGGTCGAGGTGACGATCAACGGCACCATGATGGCGCTCGGCAGCGCCCTGCTCGTCGGACTCGTCGGGTACGGGATCGTGCTCTGGCGTACCGATTCGGCGCCCCTGGGTCTTGTCGCGGCCGCCCTGGCGCTCAGCTTCCGGATCACCGCGATGGCGGAGTGGCTGCTGGACGCGGTGTCGTCGCTGTTCGGTTCCGTCGGCGCGCTGCGGCGGGCCCTGCGGACCATCGCGCAACCGCTCGCGGTCGCCGACAAACCCCAGGCCGTCCCTCTGCGGGTACGCGGCGGAGCCATCAGTTTCTCGCGGGTCAGCCACCACTACGGCCGGGGCGAGGGCGGGCTCGACCGACTGAGCCTCGACGTCGCCGCCGGCGAGCGCGTCGGCATCGTCGGCCGCTCCGGCGCGGGCAAGTCCACGCTGGTCGGCCTGCTGCTGCGGTTCCACGACCCGGAGTCGGGCACGATCACGATCGACGGCACCGACATCACGGACGTGACACAGGAGAGCCTGCGCGGCCAGATCGCCATGGTCGCCCAGGAGGCCACGCTGCTGCACCGCTCGGTCCGGGAGAACATCGCCGGCCCCGGTGACGCGGACGACGCGCGGATCGAGGCGGCGGTACGCCGGGCATCCGCTGACGGATTCGTCGCCACGTTGCGGGACGCGGACGGCCGGACCGGCCTGCACGCGCATGTCGGCGAGCGGGGCGTGCGCCTGTCCGGGGGCCAGCGGCAACGGATCGCCCTGGCCCGCGCGTTCTACCGGAACGCGCCGATCCTGGTTCTGGACGAGGCCACGTCCGCGCTCGACTCCGAGGCGGAGGCCGCCATCCACGACACGCTCGGCGAGGTGATGGCCGGCCGTACCGTGCTCGCGATCGCGCACCGGCTGTCCACCATCGCCCGCATGGACCGGATCGTGGTCCTCGACGCCGGCCGGATCGCGGAGCAGGGCACCCACGCCGAGTTGCTGGCACGCGGCGGGCTCTACGCAGACCTGTGGTCGCGGCAGTCCGACGGATTCCTCGGCACCGCCGTCGTCCGGGACGCGGCGCGGGCGCGCGTCCCGGACGACGCCCCCGGCGCTGTCGGCACGGGCAGCGACGCGGGACGCCGCGCAGACCGCGGCTGAGCTCGGGCGTCTCCGACGGATCGGGTACCGGGACGCCACGCGGCCGCCGGCTCGGGCGTCCCGGTACCCGCCGAACAAGGCCGGGCTGGCGATATCGCCAGCCCGCCGTCGGTGTCATCCGCCGGTGATGCCGCCGTGTGTGTGGGCGGCATCATCGGCGTACGAGCATGCCGGCGGCATGCGCAAGGTCGGGGACCGCAGACATGACGCGCCTGATCTCCCCGGCCGGGAACGGCGTGGCCCGACTCTCACCGAACAGATCCCAGTAGAAGCCGTTCATGACGACCGCGACGGGCGCGTACCGTCTGACGATCTCCGCAGGCGTCGCCGGCACCCCTGTGACCTCGGCGCCTGCGGCACAACGCCGGATGTAGTCGTTGCGTTCGACGGGACCGCCGGTGTCCGGGTCCACCACCCCGCATACGTTGCTGACCAGCCAGTTGACCAACTGCGTCACCGCGTAGCACACGTCGTGGGGCATGTTGCGCACGAGGAAGTCCGACTCGGCGGCTGACAGGTCGAACCGGTGCGACGTGGCGAGGCCGAGGTCGGCGAAGTAGAGGCGTTGCCCGTCGGTCAGGACGTTGCCGAAGTGGGCATCGAAGTGCTGCAGCCCGCTTGCGTTCATGATGGCGATGTCGGTGCGCAAGCCCTGCTCGACCATCGTGCAGGCGGAGGTGACCGCCTCCTCCCCGGCGGCGAGCTGTTCCAGTACGCGACGGCGCGGTCGATGTCCACGTGCTCTTCGGGCAGCGGTGCCGCGCCGGGCAGTACCCGCCAGTGATACATCAGCGGGAATGCCTCGCACCGCCCGGTGAGCACCCAGTTGGTCGTCCAGGTGTTCGCGGCGAGTTCCCGCCATGCCCCGAAGCCGGGGCTGCCGACCCGTACTGGCAGAACGGCGGCAGCCCGAACATGTTCGCCGTGGACATGACGTTCTCGGGGCGGCGTTCGAGGTCAGTCAGCGGGATCCGCTTGACGAAGACGGGCACGCCGGCGATGTCCAACACGGCCTGCGTGCCACCGATACCGGATTTGACGCTGCGGGCACCGTCCACGAGCTGACCGAGCCGGCGGTCGCTCAGGAGCGCCAACGCGGTGGACACCTCGCCGTACCTGGCCAGGCGTGCGCCGTGTGACATCTCGGTGCCGTCCTGCGTGAACCCCGCCAACGCGTCCCTCCGCTTCCGCGACCGCCGCAGCCGCCACCGCGCCCACACTGCGTGCCCTCGCGGCCCTCAACCAGCCCCGGACGCAGGAACTCGCCGGCGTAGCCGTTCCATAACCGTCCGGGGCCCCTGATTGTGCCGCTCGGTGAACCCGGGGTTCGACAGTCGGTGGGCATGCGGCGGTGGGGAATCTGCGGGCTGACCTGTGGTGATAGGCATGAGGGCGCTTCGGGGCCGTTTGCCCACGGCTCCGAAGCGCGTTTTCCCAGCTCGGCGGC